>CAUVJW010000019.1:0-20651 GCA_963552295.1 uncultured Streptococcus sp.
GTTGCACTCGCTATTCTCACTACTATAGTCTCCGAGGAGCTTTCGTGTTTTTATTTTGGCGCATTCAAACGGCGTAAAACCTGTACATGAAACATTGTTGAGTGGGTTCTGAATGGATTGGTGAGCGCGGTCTGTGTGAAGCGTATTTCTGGAGGCGGGGAAAGGGAAAGGATGCAGAGAGTGCTGGGCACACACTCCCTCGTGTGACTTTCCTGGTGGACAAACTTTGAAGCACTTGCCCACTATGGTTTCACAAAAATAAAGGATTTGTTCCAATAAAAAGATGCGCACGAGTAGAATTAAATAAGCGGGGGACTTCCCAGACTCTATAGTAAAAGCTATAAGGATTTGCAGCCGAAAGGGCGAAATTATCATATATGATAATTATCTTTTATGATAATTTTGCAATGAATTAGAGGGGCACTGCGGTTTATCCGCAATGCCCCTCTTTGAAGTTCGGCAGGAGTTGAGACCTCGGCTCAACCCGGTGCCCTTATAGCCTTTACTATGAAGATGTCTAGGAAAGTCTGAAGCTTATGACTGCTCCACCCTATTTCATCTTTTTATTGGAACAAAGTTCCTTTTAACCAATTTTTGTAACGCCGCCCATGTATGGTACAAGTACTTCAGGGATTGTCACGCTACCATCTTCGTTTTGATAGTTCTCAAGGATAGCTGCCACAGTACGTCCTACTGCCAACCCTGAACCATTCAATGTGTGCACCAATTCAATCTTGCCGCTGTCTTCACGACGGAAACGAATTTTCGCACGACGCGCTTGGAAGTCCACACAGTTTGAGCAAGAACTGATTTCACGGTAAGTATCTTGCGCTGGAATCCACACTTCAACGTCATAAGTCTTAGCTGCTGAGAATCCCATGTCGCCAGTACATAACACGATTGTACGGAATGGCAAGCCTAATCCGCGTAGTACATCTTCCGCGTTATCTGTCATTTTTTCTAATTCATCGAATGAATCTTCTGGTTTCGCGAATTTCACCATTTCTACTTTGTTAAATTGGTGAAGACGGATTAATCCACGAGTGTCGCGACCTGCACTACCAGCTTCAGAACGGAATGATGGGCTAAGCGCTGTGAAGTAGATTGGTAATTGCGCTTCGTCTAAGATTTCGTTTGCGTAGTAGTTTGTAAGTGGCACTTCCGCTGTTGGGATTAATGTTAAATTGCGTTCGTCTGTTAATTGGAACACATCTTCTTTGAATTTAGGGAATTGACCTGTACCGAACATTGATTGTTCGTTCACCATGTAAGGTGTGATCATTTCTGTGTATCCATGTTTTTCAACGTGTAAATCAAGCATGTAGTTGTAGATTGCACGTTCTAATCGAGCACCTAAGCCTTTGTAGTATACAAAACGGCTTCCTGATACTTTAGCTCCGCGTTCGAAGTCTAAGATGCCTAATGCTTCAGCGATTTCCCAGTGTGGTTTTGGTTCGAAGTCGAATACGCGAGGAGTTCCTTCACGACGAATTTCAACGTTTTCTGTTTCGTCTGCCCCTACTGGCACGCCTTCTGCAGCTGTGTTTGGTAAGCGAGATGCGATGTATTCTACTTTTTCTTCCACTTCGGCTAAATGAGCGTCCGTTGCTTTGATGTCTTCGCCGACTTGTTTCATTTCAGCGATTTTCTCTGTTGCGTCTTCCTTGTTGCGTTTTAGAAGAGAGATTTCTTCTGTTACCGTGTTACGGTATTGTTTTAATTGTTCTGTTTTTGTGATGAGCGCGCGACGTTCTTCATCTAAGTCACGTAACTCTTCCACTGTTGCGCGGTCAACTCCACGGTTTCCTAGAGCTGTAGCCACTTCTTCAAAATTTTCACGAATGCGTTTGATATCTAGCATACTTTTCCCTCCATTTTATGTTTTCAGTATAAAAAAATACTCCGTCCCCGACAATTGTCTAAGGGACGAAGTAGAGTAATTTTCTTCGCGGTACCACCCGGTTTCAATGTTTCCATTGCGCTCATTTGTGGGATAACGGTTTTCTCCGGATAGCTTAATCAATGTTTTCGCTCTCGCACCGTATGTGGATTCGCTGGTCTCTCTTTACTAGTTTTCACCAACCACTAGCTCTCTACAAAAGGATCGCAGTTACTATTCATACTGTATCATTTGTCTAAAATTGTACACGTCTCTAGTGAAAAGTGCAAGCCTTTTAGCAAAAATTCCTAGTTCGAAGCTTCAGGTGAGAAGACACTTTGGATTTGACTCCAAATTCCACCAAAGAAGTCTTGAACTTTTTGAACCATTTGGCCGATAAATCCTTTCGCTCCGCGCATGCTTTCTGTCACAACGTTAGAGCTGTCTACATCAAATGCGGCTAAGGCTTCCACCGTGCCGTGGTCTTTTCCATCGACGTAGCCAAGGTTTTCTCCTGGCATCTCAAAATTCAATGTTCCAACCGTCTGTCCTGCCTTCACAGGAGCCTTCACTTTGCCATCTTCTGTCTTCACGTCATCAGAAGGCGTAAATGAAATCTTGATTTGGCTGAGTGCTGTTCCTTTTGGTACGGCCGCAATAAAGGTTTTCCCGTAATCCACGCCAAGCGTTTCTTCCGTTCCACCTTCTAATTGGATAGGTGCCAAGTTTTGAACGGATTTTCCAGGCGCACCGACGAGAAGGCCTTCATATTTCTTGAACACTTCATCTAATAGATGTCTTGTTACTTTGAAACGATTAAGCGGTTCTTTAGACCCCATCGATACGACAATCACCGAGAAGCCGTTGCGTGTAGCAGTCGTTGTAATCGACGCCCCGCTGGCATCACTCGTTCCTGTCTTCAACCCTGTTACCCCTTCGTATTCGAAAAGCAACCCTGGAAGCAGGTAGTTAAAGTTATCCATCTTCGTTGTTCCTGAACTATTTGGTCGGAATGTTTGTGTGGAAATCGATGATACTTTTAAAATCTCAGGGAAATCATTCACCAAGTTCTTCGCGATAATCGCCACCGAACGAGCTGACATGCTATTTTCGTCTTCATCACCGTAAGACGGATTTTTATCAGCGCCACCGTATTTATTCGGTAGACCTGTTACGTTAATGATCGTTGCGTCTTTGATGCCCCACTCATCAAGTTTGGCTTTCATCCGTTCAATCCAGTTGGCTTCAGAACCTCCGATATATTCGGCCACCGCTAATGTTGCGGCGTTGGCGGAATAGATGGAAATCGCGTCGAATAATTCTTTAATCGTGTATTTTTCACTCGGTAAAAGCGGTACGTTGGATAAGCTATAGTTCGCACTCAATTGGTGAACGCGGTCGCTTACTGGGATTTGTGTTTCCCAAGTCACTTCTCCATTTTTAATCGCTTCTAAAATTAAATATTGTGAAATCATTTTACTCATGGAAGCAATCCCGCGGACTTCATCTTGATTGTTTTGCATCAAAATTTTTCCGCTCGTTTGCTCGATTGCAATGTAGCTTTTCACATCTTCAATCGCAGCTGCTTCCTCTTTTGCTTTTGCGTCATCTTGCGCATAAATTGCTGGCGTTACCGTTGTTGCTCCTACAGCGAAAATGCTGAGTGCACAGACGATTTTCTTCACCCATGTACGAGGACTTTTCATTATGTATATCTCCTAATTTCTCTCAAATCTGCTTATTAATGTTACCGAAAATCGAAGGGAAAAACAATGGTAAACTGATTAATCTTTTATTACAAAATAGGAAGTATTTTTTAATCTCATATTCGGTTTTTGTTCGAGCAAATTTCCATATTCCCACCCCTATGCGCTTCGTCCTTTTTTTGGTGTATTACAGCGTTGTAATATTCGAAAAAATCACCCTGACAGAATGAAACTAGCACCCTTCGTTTTTTATTTTTTCAAATTCATAAAAATTCCCATATTTCGCAATATTTTTAATTGTAAGCGCTTGATATAATGATTTTACAACAATAAGGAGGGATGAAAATGAAAGTAGTCGTTGCTATCGATTCACTAAAAGGTAGCTTGTCTTCACTAGAAGCGGGTCAGGCCATCAAAGAAGGAGTTCAGGTCGTATACCCTGAAGCCGATGTGGTTGTTCGCCCACTCGCAGATGGTGGTGAAGGAACGGTCGAAGCATTAGCCATCGGAATGGGAGGTGAACTCGTTCATGTGATCGTCACTGGGCCGCTAGGAGATGCGGTAACTGCCGAATACGGAATCTTAAAAGCGGACGAAACGCGTCCTAAAACAGCAATTATCGAAATGTCTGCAGCCGCAGGGATTACGCTAGTTCCTGATGAAAAGCGCAATCCAATGCACACGACGACATATGGTGTCGGCGAATTAATTAAAGATGCCATCGATAATGGTTGTCGTCATTTTATCGTCGGTATCGGAGGCAGTGCCACAAACGATGGTGGTATCGGGATGTTACAAGCACTTGGATATGATTTTCTAGATAAAGACGGTGCTCCTGTTGGTTACGGAGGAGCGGGTCTTCAATCGATTGCTCATATTAAGACTGACAATGTTCTAGCAGAGTTGAAAGATTGCACCTTCCGTGTGGCGTGTGACGTAACGAATCCGCTCTGTGGTCCAATGGGCTCAAGTGCCATTTACGGTCCACAAAAAGGAGCAACACCAGAAATGGTGAAGGAACTCGACGAGGCGCTTCTCCACTACGCCGAATTATCAAAAGAAACCTTTGACCATGCCGACCGCCTCTACCCAGGTACGGGTGCAGCCGGAGGAATGGGATTTGCGTTTCTAACATATACAAATGCGGTTCTTGAGAGCGGCATTAAGATTGTCCTCGAGGAAACAGGACTCGAAGACGAAATGAAGGATGCCGACTTTGTCATCACCGGTGAAGGTCGCTTAGATAGTCAAACAGCCCTCGGAAAGGCTCCAATCGGCGTTGCTCATCTTGCGAAAAAACACGGCAAGAAAGTTCTCGCATTTGCAGGATGCCTCACACCAGACGCTGGGGTATGTAACGAAAACGGAATCGATGCCTTCTTCCCAATTTTACGAAGAGTCATCACCGTTCAAGAAGCGATGGAAAAAGAAACTGCGCGCGAAAATATGATTCGCAGCGTAGAACAAGTATTTCGTTTAATCAAAGCAGTTCAATAGGAGGAAACTACAATGACACCAACCTTTTCAACATTAGGGGCCTTAGTCGGTCTCGTACTTGCTATTATTTTGATTGTTAAGAAAGTTCATCCAGCCTACAGTTTAATCTTCGGGGCTCTGATTGGGGGAATTATCGGAGGTGGCGGTCTTGCCGAAACGGTAAAAGCCATGGTCAGCGGGGCTCAAAGCATGATGTCTCCTGTCCTTCGTATCATGACGAGTGGGATTTTAGCCGGAGCATTAATTAAGACAGGCTCGGCTGAAACGATTGCCGATACGATTGTAAAGAAACTCGGCCAAAAACGCGCGATTGCCGCGATTGCGATTGCCACAATGATTATTTGTGCCGTTGGGGTCTTCATCGATATCGCCGTTATCACAGTAGCTCCAATTGCCATTGCCATTGCGAAAAAAGCAAACCTTTCTAAAGCTGGTATTTTACTTGCGATGATTGGTGGCGGTAAAGCCGGAAACATCATTTCACCAAACCCAAATACGATTGCGGCATCCGAAGCGTTCGGAATCGACCTTACAGCGTTAATGGTGAAAAACTTAATCCCAGCGTTTGTAGCGCTATTCGTGGCCATTATCCTTTCTGGATTACTCGCTAAAAAAGGCGGCGCACATGAATTTGACGGTATTGACGAAGCAGGAACAAGCGGCGTATCTCTCTCTTTCTTAAAAGCCATGCTTGGACCAATCGTTGTAATCGCCCTTCTTGCCCTTCGCTCAATCGCTGGAATCAGCGTAGACCCATTAATCGCACTTCCACTTGGTGGTTTAGTGACGATTCTTGTAACAGGTCATGCGAAAAACACGGTTGAATTCACTGAATTCGGTCTTAGCAAAGTAATCGGTGTATCGATTCTTCTAATCGGTACTGGTACCATCGCTGGAATTATCAAAGCTTCTGCATTGCAAGTCGATATGATTGCTCTTCTTGAAGCAATGAACATGCCAGCCTTCGTCTTAGCTCCACTTTCTGGTATTTTAATGGGGGCTGCGACAGCTTCAACAACTGCCGGTTCAACCATTGCGTCTCAAACCTTCTCTGGTCCATTGACAGCAGCAGGCGTTCCAGCCGTATCAGCAGCAGCGATGATTCACGCAGGGGCAACTGTGCTCGACTCACTTCCACACGGTTCATTCTTCCATGCGACAGGCGGTTCTGTCTTCATGGCGATTGAAGATCGTATGAAATTAATCCCTTATGAAGCCATCGTTGGTTTATCCAGCACGATTGTCGCAACAATCCTTTACTTAATCGGCTTCTAAACATAAAAACAGTACAAATGATTTCTACGAATCCTCACGAAAGATTGTACAGGTTTAATCTAGAAGTATGAAAATGACAAACTGGACTCACAGTGTGAGTCCAGTTCTTTCTTTATTTGAGAAGCACTCATTCGTGCAAGAAAAAAAGAGTCGCTTGGACTCTTTTGGAATTAAAATCCTGGATGTTCTTGTAGGAATGCTTCTTCTTCAGGAGTGGAAGTTCTTCCAAGTACATGATTGCGATGCGGATAGCGTCCGAATCGTTCAATGATTTCACGATGCATGAGTTCGTACTTCTTACGACGCTCAAGCCCTGGTTCATCAAACCATTTTGCCGCCCAATCATGCACGTATAATGACTCTGAATGCATAAACGGCATCACGACAAAACTACGTTCTTGAATTGAAAACTCACCCCAAAGAGACATTGCCTCTTTGGCAAGCTCCACTGCTAATGAATCTGAAGCAAACGCCTTAGCATCATCCCTAAACATATTTCTAGAAAATTGATCCAGCACGATAATTTCTGCCAGGCGCCCTTTTGCACTACGACGCCACTCGGTAGTTTCCCTTGCAACAATCGCTTCGTAAGTTTCTAGAAAAAGCGAGCGAATTTCATTATCGAATTCCTCTGATTTCTTAAACCAATCGGCAGGCTCACATTCTACAAACCAGAAATCGAGAACCTCTTGAGGAGTTACTATCATTATTCTACCGCTGCTTTCTTTGTCTTTTCGTCGAGTTGGTCGTTCATACGGCCGTATTTATATCCTTGAAGATCCACTGTTACAAATAAGAACCCCAAGTCTTGCATCATCGCGTTAATTTCTTCATGATTTTTCACGAGCTTTTCAATTTGGTCTGCGCCGACTTCGATGCGCGCCAAGTCTTGATGCACGCGTACACGTACTGGTTCGAAACCACGCTTCGTAAAGTATTCTTCTGCCTTGAAGACTGCTTCTACTTTTTCAGGAGTAATGCGTGTTCCGTAAGGGAAACGAGACGCTAAGCTGCATGAAGGAGTTTTGTTCCAGTTAGTAACGCCTGCACGTTTGGCTAACTCACGAATTTCTGATTTATATAAACCTGCTTCTTGTAAGAGACTACGTACGCCTTCTTCATTACGCGCCTTCACACCTGGACGATAATCATTGATGTCATCCATAATTAACCCATCTGAAAGTACGGTAAACCCTTCGCTCTCTACATTCTTTTTGATCGTTTGATAGAGCATTTTCTTACTATAGTACCAGCTGTTTGGTGTATTTGAGGCGATATGTGGATCAGAGAGTTCTTCCATTTCAAGCCCTAGCACACGCGCACCCATTTCCGTTCCAAGGTCAATTGCTTCACTAAATTCACGGTCTGAGAATAACTCAGAGTTCACTACTGCTGCGATGACATTGTCACGTCCAAGTGTATCCACGGCGATTTTTAATAGGTAACTACTATCAATCCCGCCTGAATATGGGACAACGATTTTCCCAACTTCCTTCAGCAATTCGCGTAATCGTGCTTCTTTTTCATCCATTCTCGGTTCCTTCTTTCTTTATTAAAAGCTTTCGCGTCCTGTAAATTCTTCTAAATAAGCTTTATCTAATACCACTAATTTTTGATTGTGGATTTTAACCACGCCTTCTTCTTTAAGGTCATGAATAATACGGTTTACACTATTACGAGTAGAGATTCCGCAAAATCCTGCGATGTCCTCATTCGTAACGTTGAAATCAATGAGAATTCCACCTTCAGCGTCTACCCCAAATTGATTCATCAATTTATATAGGAAGGAACACACTGCTCCTTTTTTCCCATTCATCGTCATATATTGCAACGACTCGATGGTTTCCGATAATTTATTACGGTAATATTCACGCACGTAATCTTGCAACTGTTGGTCGTTTTTCACGTATTCCCAAAACTTAATACGTGGAATACGGTAGAACGTTGCTTCCTCGCTTTCGATACGGACATTAAACGGCGCTGAGGTATAATTAGATACTTCGTCACGCACTAATGAAACGATATCGACCGGTGTCACATACTCTAAATTAAACTCGCGACCATCCTTCATAATGATACTTGTCTTTACAACCCCATCGATTAACACATACGTATATGCTTGTTCTAACCCACGATAAGCAAGGTACATATGTTTTTTCTTCTTTATAATAGGGGTATTTTCTTTTTCTAAAAATTGAATTAAATATTCTTCGCTGTTCAAATTGAACACTCCTCTAACGCAAATTCCTATACACACTATTATCATCTTATCACAGAAAATGACGTTAACAAATGTTACTAACGTTTGAGACTTCCGAGTGCACTTTTTTATGTATACTTATAATCGTATTAAAATTTTAAGGAGATGTTATCATGGTTGAAATCAAACTACCTTATGACAAAAAATCTATTACTGCTGTAATTCCTGACAAAAACTTTGCTGGATTACTTGAATCAAAAGCTGAAAACTATCACAACCCACTTTCTGAACAAGAAACAGTGGAAAAATCAATGGATAACCCAATTGGTAGCCAAACATTAGAAGAATTAGCAAAAGGTAAAAAAGATATCGTGTTAATCAGTTCTGACCATACACGTCCAGTTCCTTCACATATCATTACACCAATCATTTTACGTCGTATCCGTAGCGTAAACCCAGATGCTCGTATCCGTATTTTAGTTGCGACTGGTTTCCACCGTCCTTCAACTCGTGAAGAGTTAATTAACAAATACGGTCAAGAAATCGTGGACAACGAAGAAATCGTAATGCACATTTCTACAAACGACGAAGACATGGTTAAAATCGGTCAATTACCTTCAGGTGGCGACTGCATCATCAACCGTATCGCTGCTGAAGCAGACTTATTAATCGCTGAAGGATTTATCGAAAGCCACTTCTTCGCTGGATTCTCTGGTGGACGTAAATCAGTTCTTCCTGGGGTTGCTTCATATAAAACAATTATGGCAAACCACAGTGGTGACTTTATCGATTCAGAAAAATCACGTACTGGTAACTTAGACCACAACCCAATCCACGAAGATATGTTATACGCAGCACGTACTGCAAACTTAGCCTTCATCGTAAACGTAGTATTAGATGGTGAAAAACATATCATCGGTTCATTTGCCGGAGACATGGTTGAAGCCCATAAAGTAGGTTGCGAATTCGTTCGTGAATTAGCTCATGTTACTAAAATTCCTTGCGACATCGCCGTTTCAACAAATGGTGGTTTCCCATTAGACCAAAACATCTACCAAGCTGTTAAAGGTATGACTGCTGCTGAAGCTACAAACAAAGAAGGCGGCGTTATTATCATGGTTGCTGGATGTCAAGATGGTCACGGTGGTGAAGGTTTCTACCGTAACTTAGCAGACGTTAAAGATCCTAAAGATTTCTTAGACCAAGCCATTAACACTCCAAGACTTGAAACAGTTCCAGACCAATGGACTTCACAAATCTTAGCGCGTATTTTAGTACACCACCATGTAATTTTTGTATCTGACTTAGTTGAACCAAGTCTTATCACAAACATGCATATGGAATTAGCGAAAACATTTGACGAAGCTCTTGCACGTGCCTTCGAACTTCAAGGAACAGACGCAAAAGTAACAGTTATCCGCGATGGATTATCTGTTATCGTTGAAGATAAATAATATGAAACAAGAAGAAATCCTACAACAAGTTAAAGATGGACGCCTCTCAATTGAAGAAGCGTCCACCCTTCTGAAAGGGATTGAAGACATTGGTTACGCGGCCATTGATCTTTCTCGCCAAAAGCGCAATGGATTTCCAGAAATCATCTATGGTGAAGGAAAAAACATTGAGCAATTGATTGGCATTATCACGGCAATGAATGAGCATAAAACAGCCATTCTTGCGACACGCGTGAACGCTGAAAAAGGTGAAGCTCTTAAACAAGCTTTTCCAGATGGCGTCTATGAACCTCTCGGACGTACCTTCGTCCTTAACCCAATCGCACCAAAACATGAACACTACATCGCAGTCGTTACAGCGGGTACAAGCGACATTCCTGTTGCCGAAGAAGCGGCTGTCACTGCTGAGACATTCGGAAATCACGTCAAACGTATTTACGACGTCGGAGTTGCCGGGATTCACCGCCTCTTCAATCGTCTCGAAGACATCCAAGGCGCTAGCGTCGTGATTGTCATCGCCGGTATGGAAGGTGCGCTTGTCAGTGTCGTTGGCGGTTTAGTAGACGTTCCTGTGATTGCCGTTCCAACCAGCATCGGATATGGAACGAATCTTCAAGGCGTGACGACTTTACTCAGCATGCTGACTTCTTGCGCAAGCGGCGTTACTGTCGTGAACATCGATAACGGTTTTGGCGCAGCCTATTCAGCAAGCATGATTAACAACATTCGAGGAGGACTCGCATGAGCACATTATATTTAGAACCATTTTCTGGGCTGAGCGGTGATATGCTAAATGCTCTTCTACTCGATTTAGGAGCCGACCGCAAGCATCTTGAAGAAGCCCTTAAGACGATTTCGCTCGACGGTTATCATCTTCATGTAGACCGCATCGCGAAAAGTAGTATTTGGGGAACAGACTTCGATGTGCATATGGAACACGGTGAAAAAGACCATGGAATCGCTGGCGACTTTGATCATCCCCATCACGACCACGGCCATGAACATCACCATGAGCACGAACATACACATGCTCATTCACATACGCACGAAGAACACACACATGCACACACTCACTCTCATGAGCATACGCATGAACATTCACACGAACATGACCACGATCATCATCATGAGCATGAACATACTCATGACGGTCATTCTCATGAACATACACATAGTCATCATCACCATCACGGAGAAGTTCGTGGGTTGAAAGAAATCGAAACGATTATTCTTTCAAGTGGCACAAGTGACTTTGTAAAGGAAAAAAGTTTGGAAGTATTTCGTGACATCGCACAAGCGGAAGCGAACGTACACCAAATGCCTGTGGAAGAAATTCATTTCCACGAGGTTGGCGCAACAGACTCTATCATCGACATCATGAGCTTCTTCATTTTGTGGGAAACACTCGACATCGATGCGGTATACAGCACTGCTGTCACTGAAGGTAGCGGTACGATTACCGTTGCACATGGAGTCATGCCTGTACCGGTTCCTGCTGTAATGCAATTAAGACTCGGAACAAGCATTCCATTCTCACAAGACTTTGACATTCATACAGAGCTTGTGACACCAACCGGTCTTGCTCTCTTTAAGGCCATTCACCCAGTATTTGCACAACCTTCAAACCTAACTGCTACAAAAGTGGGTTACGGTTTTGGAAAACGTGACACTGGTAAATTCAATGCGTTACGCGGAACACTCTTAGAGAAAACGACTCATTCTCATCAAGTAGTCACTTCCCATAACGATGCAATCATTCAAATCGATACAACTATCGATGACCAAAGCGGTGAAGAGCTTGGCTACATCATGAGCCTTTTATTAGAGGAAGGCGCGCTTGATGTGCACTACACTTCCGTTTACACAAAGAAAAACCGTCCAGCAACCCATCTCACACTTCTCATTCAAGAAGGAGACCTCGAACGGTTTACAGCCATTTTATTCGAACAAACGTCAACCATTGGCTTTCGTTATCAAAACGTCCAACGTAAAGTCATGACGCGCACTTTCGAAACGCAACAAACGAGCCTTGGAGCCGTGAAAGTAAAGAAAAACCAATATGAAACTGTTACAAAATCAACATTAGAATATGAAGACTGCGCGAGAATTGCCAAGGAAACAGGATTATCGATTCAAGCCGTCTATCAACAATTAACAAAAGAATTACATTAAGGAGAATCAACCAATGGATCAAACATTTATGCATTTATTATTATCAGAATTTATGGGAACAGCCCTCATGATTATCTTCGGGGTCGGCGTACACTGTGATGACGTCTTGAAGAAAACAAAATACGCTGGAACAGGTCACTTATTCGCCATCACAACATGGGCATTCGGTATCACTGTTACTTTATTCATCTTCGGTGGTGTAAGTATCAACCCTGCTATGGCGCTTGCTAAAGTGGTTTTAGGAGTACTTCCTGCAGAACAATTCATCCCTGTTGCTATCGCTGAATTCTTAGGCGCATTCGCTGGTGCGGTGATCGTATGGTTCATGTACGCAGACCACTTCACAGCTTCTGAAGGTCAAGTAGACGGAATCGCAATCCGTAACATCTTCTCAACAAACCCTAACTTACGTAACTTACCACGTAACTACTTCGTCGAAGCATTCGCAACTTTCATTTTCTTAACAGCTATCTTAGCAACTGAAAATGTAAACAAAGAATTATTACCAATCGTGGTTGGTTTAATCGTATGGGCTGTCGGTATGGGTCTTGGAGGTACAACTGGATTCGCGATGAACCAAGCTCGTGACTTAGGACCTCGTCTTGCTTACCAATTATTACCAATCAAAGACAAAGTTAATAACGACTGGCAATATGGATTATTAGTACCTGGTACTGCTCCATTCATCGGCGCTGTATGTGCTGCACTCTTCGTTCGTTACTACTTAGGTTACTTTATGTAATATTTATATCTGTAAAAAATATGCGGAAGAGAATAATTCTCTTCCGCTTTTTCTA
The DNA here is from genome assembly GCA_963552295.1 of uncultured Streptococcus sp. Taxonomy (GTDB): domain Bacteria; phylum Bacillota; class Bacilli; order Lactobacillales; family Aerococcaceae; genus Granulicatella. Next base: position 12,981 of record CAUVJW010000019.1, read on the forward strand.
TATCATTTACTGATTCTTTTCTTTTATTAATTGTTCTAACTGCGGGGACCAACCGCCTCCACCAGAAACTAATTTCCCGTCAGAGTCATTTTTATGTAAAAACACAGATACTGTATACTCTTTATGATCATTTACAAACAAATACACAATAATCCCGCCCATCGGATTCTTTTCAAAGGAGGAGATTTCATATGACTGAATCACTCCGTTCGGTGTAAAAGCAGCTTTATCTATATACTTTAAATCTTTCTCGTATACTTTCTTAGCTTCTTCGCTATTTACAATAGAACTCATCTTCATCTGCTCTATGTATCCCATCGCTTTAAAACAAACAAATACAATAGCCACCACTACAAGTAATGCAGCTATAACTTTCCCAATCCGTTTAAACATTTTTGTTATTAACTCCTTTTTATCATCGTCAGTTATAGTATAACAAAAAACTTCTTATACAAAAACAGCCGACTATTTCTAGTCAGCTGTGTCTTTTTTACTGGCATCAATAATTTTCTTACGGTAATCCTTGTTCCGTCTAAGCGTGAAATAGTCTGGAACGGGATCTTGGCCGCCTCTTATAAATGGATGGCATCTGCAAATGCGTCCGCACCCCATCAACATGCCTTTTAGCGCGCCATGCTTTTCAACTGCCTGAATCATATAGCTCGAGCAGGTTGGTCTGTAGATACATGAAGGCGGGAATAATGGAGAAATCCACTTTTGATATCCACGCACGAGTGCAATCATGATTTTTTTCATATCGATACTGCTTTCTTAATTAAATAATCTGAAGAAGGCTTGTACTCCTTCTGCTGCAATCAGCGTATAAACGTATAATGTGACTGGTTTAGCGATTAAACAAATGGTCACGAATTTCTTAAAGGTCATATGACTGAGCCCTGCCACCATACATAAGAAGTCGTCTGGGAATCCAGGAAGAACCAGCGCCCAAAAGAAAATGCGCTCGAAGTGTTTTCCTTTGTCCAAATAGCCAATGTATTTATTGTACGTATCATCATCCACGAACGCCTTCGCCAACGTCTCCCCGTAGCGACGAGCCAACCAGAAGTTGATACAAGAACCAATCATGATTCCCACAAAATTATAAATCCAGCCGTAAAGAGGCCCGAATACGATATGCCCGATGACACAGGTTAAGCCTCCCGGAATAATCGGGTAAACCACTTGCGTAATTTGAATCAGGATAAAAATCAAAATCCCTACCCATCCGGAATGGGCAATACTTTCACGGAACGGTCCGTCTATAGCGAAATAATCATTCTTGGCCACGAGCCATCCTAAAATAATCGTTAAAATAATCCCGATAATCGTTACGATACGAATGATTTTACGATTGAGTTCTATTGCTTTTTGAGTGTCCACGATGTACTCCTTTTTTGTTGTTACATGCATTATAACAGAGATTGCTAAAAGTTCCTTAGCAACTTTCTTAGATTTTGTTTAAGATTCGCTCTCTTCCAAATTCCAAGGTTTCACAACCGTGATATGTTCCATCAATGCTTCTTGTCGTCCAAGTTGCTCCAAGCGGGCCTTACGACGTTCTTCGTAGCCGCTGCAGATGAATTTCTCTTCATCCGTTTCTGGAACGATGGCATCCACTGTAAAATCTGTTTCGCCATCGCGAGGAAGTGCCACAAATGTCCAAAAGCTTGTCGCTGCTAAATAGCGTTCACCGTTCAAGACATCTTCTCCGACCACTTTACAGAAGACTTCCACACTCTTCTTACCTGTTCCTGAGATATACGTCTCTACGCAAACAGAATGTCCTAACGGAAGTGGTTTTAAATAATTCATCGCGTCCACCGATGCCGTTACCGCAAGACGACGACAATGACGGGACACCGTAATCGACGCACAGTCATCAATAATTCGTGTTAAATTCCCTCCGAAAAGTGTGTTATGCATATTCACATCGAATGGGAAAATTCTACGCGCTTGAATCGCACGTGTTTGGCTACATGTTTTTGTACTCATTTGATTAGCTCCTTGGATAGTTTACTGTTTCATTCTAACACGAATCTAAAATAGGTTCAAAGACACTATATTAACTGTGATTTCGGTAAATCTCTCGGATTGAATTATAATAGCTGTAACGTTGCACCGGTGAGAGCCTTAAGTCTCTCACCTTCAAAGCCTCAAAGAGGGCGTATGGAATAAATTCCAACGCCCTCTTATTCGTTTTGATGCATATTCACGTTACTGCTATTATAAAATCCGAGGATTCTCCGAAATCATATTATAAGTGTTCTTCTCTCTTCCCCACTAAAAGCAATATCCATATACGTTATTTTTTCTTTGCGCGTTTTGCTTCGTGGATTAGCTTTAACGCTCTCTTTCTTGTTTTGATATTTGGGCTCTTCATTTGACGATAAGCCGTTGCTAAATCTTGTTTCATTAACCTTACCCCCTCTTCTACCAGCTTGCTTTTTGAACGCCTGGAATCAATCCTTGATGCGCTAATTCTCTAAACTTAATACGAGACATTCCAAATTTACGCATCACTCCTCTTGGGCGACCATCGATTTCATCACGACGGTTGAGGCGGTTTGGGTTGGAATCTTTAGGAAGTTTTCTTAGCCCTTCAATGTCTCCAGCTTGCTTTAATGCATAGCGTTTTTCAGCGTAACGTTCGATGAGTGCTTGCTGTTTTTGATACTTTGCAATTTTAGATTTCTTTGCCATTTTCTTCTCTTCTTTCTAAATCGAAATAATTACGTTTTACATTGTATCAATTGTTCCTTTTAAAATCAAGTGGTTTACCCAAATAAAAAAGAGAGCTTTTTTCAAAGCTCTCTTTCCTTATCGTTTATTCTAAAATTAGTCAATTCCAACTTCTTTGCGAACAACGTCAGCGATACGTGTAACGTAGTCGTGCACGAGTTCATCCGTTGGGGCTTCCACCATGACACGAACAAGCGGTTCTGTACCACTTGGACGTACAAGAACGCGGCCATTTCCTGCCATCTCTGCTTCTACCGCATCGATGACTTCTTTAATCGCTGGAACTTCCATCACGCCATTTTTATCGCTCACACGGATGTTCACTAATTCTTGTGGGTATGTTGGTACTTCACTTGCTAATTCGCTTAATGTTTTACCAGTTTGTTTCATTACATTCATTAATTGAATTCCTGAAAGTAAGCCGTCTCCTGTTGTGTTTAAATCAAGGATGACGATATGTCCTGATTGTTCTCCACCGAAGTTGTAGTTGTTTTTACGCATTTCTTCAACAACGTAACGGTCACCTACAGCTGTTTGAAGGGCAACCATGCCTTCCGCTTCTACTGCTTTATGGAATCCTAAGTTACTCATCACCGTTGATACGATTGTATCTTTGCTTAGCGTTCCTTGGTTCTTGAAGTGTTTACCAAGGATGAACATGATTTTATCGCCATCAACGATTTCTCCATTTTCATCCACTGCGATACAACGGTCGCCGTCTCCATCGAAGCTTAGTCCAAGGTCTGCGCCTGTTTCTTTCACGAATGCCACTAACGCTTCTGGATGTGTTGATCCAACACCGTCGTTAATATTAACACCATTTGGTTTGTCACCCATTGTGTGGAAGTCTGTGTCTAAGTCAGCGAATAGACGCGTTAACATTGAAGCAGTTGCTCCGTTTGCGCCGTCTAAAGCGACTTTAATTCCAGATAAAGACTCTACCGTATTTTGTAGGAATTGGCTGTATTTCAATGTTCCTTCTAAATACTCATCCACTGTTCCTAATGCATCTGTAGAAGGGCGTGGTAATGTATCTTCTTTAGCGTCTAATAACGCTTCGATTTGTTCTTCCGTTTCATCCGTTAATTTGAACCCGTCTGAACCAAAGAATTTAATGCCGTTATCTTGTGCTGGGTTGTGTGACGCTGAAATCATAACCCCAGCTACAGCCCCTTGCATACGTGTTAAGTACGCAACACCTGGAGTTGGAATGACTCCAAGTTGCATCACTTCAATCCCTACAGAAAGTAATCCTGCGATTAAAGCATGCTCTAATAATTGGCCTGAAATACGAGTGTCACGCCCCACTAATACGCGTGGATGTGCGTTTCCTTCCGCTTGTTGCAATAAAACGTAACCGCCGTAGCGACCTAGTTTAAATGCTAATTCAGGTGTTAATTCTGCATTCGCTACTCCGCGAACGCCATCTGTTCCAAAATATTTCCCCATAGTGTTGTTCTCCTTCACCCATTATCGGGCTTGTGTTGTTTGTTCTTTTGTGGTTTCTGTCGGTTCTTCTGTTGTCACAGTTTGTGTGGTCGACGCCTCTGTCGCCGTTAGACTGTTCCTTGTCACCGTAATTGTAACCTCGATGGTTTCAGGTGAAATGCTATGCACCCCTGAAGGCAGGGTCAACGTAATTGTTTTCGTTGTCGACTGCGTAATATTGCTCACGTCCACCAATACAGGTATTGCCTTGATTTGGTCTAAGCTCGACTGAGCTCCTAAAATTGTAACTTGCTTAGTAGTAGAATTCAATAAATATGAATAGTTCGATGAAGATCCTGTTGTCGTTAAGACTAATGGAACGGTCTTTTGACTCGATGAAATTGGCACGCGAACTTGTACGCGTTCTGGATCAATTTTCACCGCTACCGGTTTTCCTGTTGCATCTAACGCTTGTAATTGAGCCGTAGTTGTATAGTCCGTTCTTGTTCCTTCTGGAATCGACACATTTGCAACGACTTGCTCCACTTGATCCACAATAGAACTAGCTGCTTTCACCGTTACAGTTGCTGGTGAAGCGACTCCTTCGCCGACTTGATAGCCGTTTCCAATACTTGAAGCATCGGCCTTCACGACAACTGGAACTTCCTTCGTCGTAATCTTTTCGATGTTAATTTCTACTGTTTCTGGAGACACGATTCCATGAACTCCTGTTGGTAATCCTGTCACTTCCAACGTAATCGTATGTTTTCCTTCTCCTAATTCAGACAAATTAGGCGTCTTCACACGATAGGTACCATTGCCTGTTGTGCTTAACAGTAAGCTGCTAGACCCTTCAAGTCGTAAAGCGACTGAATCTGGCAATCCTGTTACTGCATATTCTTCACTATTGATATCAACGTAGATGGGTACATTCGTAATCGTATTTGAACTAGATTGTGAGTTCAATGATGTTGAACGTAATCCACCGTTTGCATCGGTTGCTAGCGCGAATAGGAAGATGGTTAAAATAAACGACATCACTAGTAAGAATGATTTACGATTCATCCATTCAGCCATTTGAACGACCTCCTTTGAAGAAGTCACGGACCCAACGGACAATCGTTGGTTCTGCATCTCCTTGGTCTTCAACCACTAGCTGTTCAGATAGAACGGCTACTAATTCGCTTGAACTTAACTCACGGTGTAATTTTTCGCGAATCGCAACGCTGACTTTCCCTGTTTCTTCAGAAATGATAATCGTAATCGCATCGCTCACTTCACTAAGTCCGATAGCGGCACGGTGACGCGTTCCTAATTCTTTCGGAATCATCTTATTCTCAGAAAGTGGTAAGTAGCACGCTGCTGCGGCAATCTTGTAGTCACGAATAATTACTGCCCCATCGTGAAGCGGTGTGTTTGGAATGAAAATATTCGTGATTAACTGATTTGAGATATCTGAATGAATCGGAATCCCTGTATTGATAAACTCTTCCAATGAGTTGCCTTGTTCAATCGAAATCAACGCCCCGATACGACGTTTCGCCATATACTGAATCGCTGTATTCAATTCGGAAATCATGACTTCTGCTTCGTTCGCACTTTCGTATTTACGAGAGAAGAAGTTCGAACGACCGATGTGCTCCAACCCGCGACGAATTTCCGGTTGGAAAACGATTAGCGCCGCTACAACTCCCCATTGAATCACGAAGTTCATAATCCAGTCCAAGGTGTTTAAGCCAAGGAAGAAACTGATAAACTTAATCGCTGCGATTACCGCAATTCCCTTCATTAGGTTAATCGCACGAGTTCCTTTAATAATGACTAAAATATTATAGAGTATATACCACACAATCAGAATATCAATCAGATTGCGAAAACTCCCCCATGAAAATAAACTGTCCCAATTTATTTGCATAAAGTTAACCTCTCTTCCACCAATATGTACCTTTCTATTATAGCACAGATAGCCCCTAAACTAAAAAGTGCACGATTATTAATATAACAATAAAAATCAAGTGGGTTAAAACGAAAATGTTCTTACAGAATCCGGAAAATAATCATTTACAAAAACGCTTACATATGTTAACCTGAGCTTGAAATACCACTACAAAATAACATCCATTCAAAAGGAGGATCTATGATGAAAGACGATCGTAAGGGATATATTATTGCTGGAGTTTTAGGATTTCTCACTTATTTTGTAGGAAGCACCATTTACTATTTTTTAACTCATTAATCACAGACACTCTCTACATTGATATGTATAGAAATTACCTAAGACCGTAACAGGAGGTCTAGAATAAAATAAATAAGCGTTCATCCTTTTTAAGATGAACGCTTATTTTCTTTTATACTTCCTCAACATTTGCAATGTAGTAAGAATAACCACCCGTCACTGCGATTAAGATAATCATAATCATCGTTGCGACAAGGATGGCAACATTATTTCCCATGAAGATTCCTGTAAGCATCATAAGGATACCTGCCACTACAGAGGCAATCCCGAAGAAACGTTGCGTTTTACGGAAGGCTACGTCATTGTTTTTCAACCATGAAGCACGGAATCCAAAGTGTTTTGAATTCTCTTTGATTTTTGGCGCTAGATTTCCAATAAGGATAAAGAATACCCCTAGAATAAATGTTAGGAAACGGCTCATTTGCGCGCCGACTGTCATCCCGCCTAAGTATAACCAGAATTGGAAGTACGCGATGACGTTCAATAATAGTAAAAGAATCCAGCTAATCGAGCGAGCTGTTCTCACATTTCCCCCTGTTAGTTTTGGAGATGAGCTCGCAACACGAATCCCAAACCCAAGAATCGCTACAAGAATTGGGAAGAGAAAGATTGAGAATCTGCTTGCTGTTGCTGTTACGTTCCCCGCTATGTCCATACGCGATACGATGGTTTCAGGTAAGAACCATACCACAAAGAGTGATACAACGAGTGGTGCGAACATCAATGCGAGATAGGCATATTTTTTAAATTGTTTTACTTGTTCCATGTTATTTTCCCCCAATAATTTGATTGATCCATACAATCGCTTCGTCCAGTACGGTCAAATTCAATTCATAATAAATAAAGTTTTTATAGCGTGTTTCGTAGATTAAATCAGCATTTTTTAGCTTTCTAAGGTGATAGGATAAGGCTTGCGGCGTCATCCCAATCATCGTGGCAAGGTCACCGGTGTTGGTCTTCCCTTTTCGCAGGATTTCCAAAATCTGGCGACGCGTTTCATCAGAAAGAGCGGCCATTACTTCGTTCACTGCCATGATTTCATCTTCTTTCTATTTAAATTTATCTTTAATTAGAGTATACTCTTGCGATTCGTAAAAAGCAATAGTTATTTAAAAATATTTTTTAATAACTTTAGAATCAAAAGATGATACCTTCGGTTTCTTACGGATTTTTTCAGGTTCTATAATTTTTAGGGTTGATGGAAATTTTCCATCAACCCTATTTTAGTGTATACAAAAAGGCCAACATCCATTATATTAAAAGCGCCT
>CAUVJW010000020.1:0-18737 GCA_963552295.1 uncultured Streptococcus sp.
TTGTTGAATTGAAGAAAGAAGCCAACGCGGAAGGGATTCTAAATTACTTATTGAAAAACACAGATTTACAAGTCAACTATAACTTCAATATGGTAGCTATCGATGAACGCCGTCCAGTACAAGTAGGATTAAAAACAATTCTAACTTCGTATATCAACTTCCAAAAAGAAGTGATTACAAGACGTACACAGTATGATTTAAAGAAAGCGCAAGATCGTCTGCATATCGTAGACGGTTTGATGAAAGCTTTATCGATTTTAGACGAAGTGATTGCGTTAATCCGTAATAGTAAAGATAAAAAACATGCGAAAGAACGTTTAGTGGAGACTTATGACTTCACAATGATTCAAGCAGAAGCGATTGTAAGTTTACAATTATATCGTTTAACGAATACGGATATTACAATCCTTCAAAACGAGAAGCTTGATTTAAATGAGCAAATCGCGACATTCTTAAGTATCTTAAAATCTGAAAAGACACTTCTTCAAGTGATGAAGAGTGAATTACGAGATTTGAAGAAGAAATATGCAACTCCTCGTTTAACGCAAATTCAAGCGGAAATTGAAGAGATTAAGATTGAAACTGAAGTGTTAGTTACTGAAGAAGAAGTTTATGTGGTTGCTACTAAACAAGGGTACTTCAAACGTGTCAGCCCACGTTCGTTTGCTTCAAGCGCTCCAGAAGAAAATGGAATGCGTGAAGGCGATGAAGTGATTCTTTGCCAAAAAGCTTCTACATTAGATAACTTAATTCTATTTACTTCTAAAGGAAATTACTTACACTTACTAGTGCATGAAATTCCAGAAGCGAAATGGAAAGATGTTGGAAACCACTTAAGCCAGTCTATTTCTTTAGGTAGCAACGAAGTTATTTTAACTGGATTCATTAAAGCTAAAGATAGTGATGACTCTTATAAAGATTGGACAGTTGTCTTCTTTACAAAAGAAGGCTTAGTGAAACAAACATTATTCAATGAGTTCACAACTTATCGAGGATACAAGACTCGTACAAGTAACGCGATGAAACTTAAGACTACGACTGATGAAGTAGTGAAAGTAGTTGTGACAAATCCAGAAGGCTTAGAAGTATTTATAGTAACGCACTGTGGATTTGGCTTACGCTATGAATTAAACGAAATTCCAGTCGTTGGTACAGTAGCCAGCGGTGTGAAAGCAATCAACCTTCGTAAAGAAGATTTTGTTGCTGGAGCGATGGTTTACTCATTAGAACATAAAGTTGTTTCTGCATTCCTTACAACTCAACGTGGTGCTGTGAAACGATTCAATGTATTAGAAATCTCAATGCTTACACGTGCAAAACGTGGACTCATGGTTTTACGTGAATTGAAAACAAAACCACATCGTGTCGTATTCTTAGATGGAGAAATCACTTCAACTAGCGAATACACGATTGTTGCTGGAAATGGTGAAACTAAAGTTGTTAGACCAATGGATTTAACGCTTGTAGATCGTACAAGTAATGGTTCAGCGCTTTTAGGAGATACCGACCAAGAAGTGAAGGCTGTTTTAACAAACTTTGATTACAGTTCATTAACACAACAATAAAAAGACATAGAAAAGGACTTCCAAATGATTTTGGAAGTCCTTTTTGATTAGAATTTAATTTCAGTTGAATATTGAGAAGCTGCGTTCCAGAGCAGATACTCGGTTACACCGGCTTCTTTTAGAGCTTGAATCTCTTCACTAATGACATCAGCAGTATAAAGCTGATAATTTCCTTCACCAAGGAAGTCTGCCGTGAAGGCTTGAATCCAAGGTCTTGAGATAGGAGAAGGGTTTAATATCTTCACATATCCTTTTTCAATCACCATATAACGTTTCACGATTTCGTATGGATCTTTATCAGGATCTTTTACATCAAGCGCGTAATTAACCCAATGACTTGGGAAAATCATCGGAGAAATCACATCAACTTTATCCGCAATATTGACAAATTTTTGTCCGATACCACCGATTTTTGATTCAGTAATCGCATGCGCTAAAATATCCGCTGATAGATGAACACCATATGGTTGTAATTTTTCACGAATGAACGCTACAAAGTCTGTGATAGCAGCGATACGAGCTTCATCATCGTTTTTAATATGAGCGTAGTCACCTTTATCAAATACTAAGTCGTCAGATACTGTCTCGAATCCAAGAGGGAAACGAACGTAGTCTAACTGAATATCTTTAAATCCTGCTTTAGCAGCACCAATTGCGATTTCAGCAATATATTCCCAGTTTTCTTTTAGGAATGGATTTAAGAATGTTTCACCGTCATCCGTATACCACAGTTGGCCTAATGCGTTTCTGAATGAACGCTCAGGGTTTTCCTTTGGAACATAACGGTCTCCAAAACATACAATACGAGCAATTGGATAGATTTGTTCTTGCTCGAGTCGTTTCAGAAGAGCAGTTGTGTCAGGCACTTCATTAACGGTATGTTTTTTAACTAATGGATTATCTGTATCAAGAGGCATGGTAATTTGTCCATAACCATCACGTACATCGATAACTAATGAGTTAATTGGAGTAGACTTCACGAATTGAATCATGTTTTCTAAGTCTTGTCCTTTTGCACGGAAGGCTTGTAAATAAACACCTTTAACCCCGTCTGCAGGATATGGAATCGAAATTCCTGAATCATAAATATGCTCCTGCGGAATATTTGAAGGCATCCGTAGTAAACTATTGGTTCTTAAATTCAACTTACTATCAGCAGCATCTTGTGCGTTTGCAATCGGATAGAAAGCGAGTAGAGAACTAACGGAAGCTACAGCGAGCGCGCTTGTTAATAAAGTCTTTTTCTTCATAATGATTACTCACCCTTTCCGTTGTTCGCCAAACGAGCTTTTAGAATTCGAATTGGACGATCTAACTCACTGATAGGAGAATTAATCTCTTCGATAATTTGTTGACGCTCGTTAGCAGAGTTGTTCACTTCAATGATGAGTGATCTCAATTCATCGTTTGTTTGTTTTCCTCCAGAAATGCTAACGAAGAACTCAGCTTCTTTTTCTAATTGTTTTTGAGACATTTCAGAGTAGTTCTTTAAATGATTAACAATCGATTGAAGATTTGATACTACAATTTGAATTTCTGCTGAAGGGAGGTTCTTATCCTTCAAGTTACTTAGTCTAGTCGCATCATCTGATAAAACTTTGAGCGATTTTTGCATAGACTTCAACAATTGCTGACGTTCTTGAATATTGGTGAATACTTTACCCGTTTTCTTAGCGTAAGTAGTCATCGTGTAATCTTCTTGGATATCCGCTTCCCAATCTGATTGTAACGAATTTTCTAACGCTTGAATGTCATTTAATTGTTGAACGACAACAGGTAAGGTATCTTGTACTTCTTGAACAGTAGATTCGGCACTTTTCTTTGTATTACCGCAAGCTCCTAAAAATAAGAAACCAGCGCTAATCAAGAATACCTTGGCTGCGATTTTTTTCATATTACACTCCTTTTACAGTAATGCGTTTTCTTGTTGATATTATACGTGTATTTTGATGATTTTTCAATCTTTTGGTTGATTTTTAGGACTTTCTCCCCATTTTCAGTTAAATTTTACCTGTTTTTATCCCTTGAATGGAAAAAAGTATTTCATTTTAACCAGATTTTCAGTTCGTTGACTATAAGTTGACTTCTTTGTACAATACTATTATTGAAAAGAAATGGAGAAGTGACATGTTTTTATATTTAATTTTAAGTGCTGTATTAATTATTGCAGATCAATTAGTGAAATTATGGATTGTAAATAATTTTAACTTACATGATGGGATGGAATTCATTAATGGATTAGTCAGTATTTTATACGTTCGAAACACTGGGGCAGCATGGGGGATGTTTGAAGGGAAGATGTTTTTCTTCTATACAATCACCGCTGTAGCTGTGGGGACACTTTTATACTTAATGTTTAAAGAAAAAGGAAAATCTAAATTGTTGTTAACAGCATATGCTTTTATTCTTGCAGGTGCTGTAGGAAACTTTATCGATCGCATTCGTTTGGGTTATGTAGTGGATATGTTTAAATTTGAATTTATTGACTTCCCAATTTTTAACGTTGCTGATATTTGTTTAACTTTCGGCGTAATTATCTTATTCTATTATGTAATTTTTAAAGAACAATCAAAATAGGAGAGCGTTATGACATCAGTATTTAAAGAATTAACACTTGATTTAGAAAAAACTGAACGATTAGATAAAGTCTTAACTGCCACGCTTGGTATTAGTAGAAGTACAATTCAAAGCTGGTTAAAGGCAGGGCTTGTATCTGTTAATGGTGAAGTGGTGAAATCCAATTATAAAGCTCAAAATGGAGACGTAGTGACAATTCTTCAAAAAGAGGAAGAAGCTATTACCATTCAGCCTGAAGATATTCCGCTAGATATCGTGTTTGAAGATGATTCATTAATTGTAGTGAATAAACCAAGTGGAATGGTTGTTCATCCGTCAAAAGGACACTATAGCGGAACTCTCGTAAACGCGTTGTTATATCATTCAAATAGTTTATCAGATAGCAAAAGTGAAGAAATTTACCGTCCAGGTCTTGTTCACCGCATTGATAAGGATACAAGTGGATTATTAGTGATTGCAAAGAATAATGACGTTCATCAAAAGTTAGCACAGCAGATTAGTGAGAATAAAATGAACCGTGAGTACATCGCCATTGTTGATGGTCATTTTGCCCACGAAACAGGTGTGATTGATGCTCCATTATCTCGTCATCAAACGAATCGTTTAAAACGAGTAGTAGAAAAGGGCGGAAAGAATGCTGTTACGCATTTTGAAGTGCTAGATGAATTTTCTGATTATTCGCTAGTGTCTTGTCGTTTAGAAACAGGTCGTACTCATCAAATCAGAGCGCATATGGAGTTTATTAAACATCCGATTGTAAATGATCCTTTGTATCATCCGAAAGGAAAACACGCAACTGAATTTGGTCAATTTTTACACGCGAGAACACTTAGCTTTACACATCCAGTGACTGGAGAAGCGTTAAACTTCCACGTGGAACCGCCAAAAGAGTTTGAAGATTTTATCCAATTGCATAAAGGACGTTTTTCAGAGTAGAGGAGACGACAATGAAAGAAGTTAGAATTATGGACGAAGGCGCCATCAGCAGAGCATTAACTAGAATCTCATATGAAATTATCGAGCAACAAAAAGATGTTTCGAACTTAGTTATCATTGGAATTAAAACTAGAGGAATTACTTTAGCAAAACGCATTGCTGAAAAGATTTCTGCACTTGAAAAGATACAAGTTCCAGTTGGTGAAGTGGATATCACATTATATCGTGACGACAGACATGATAGTGAAGAGACTGACGCCCCAGTTTTAAATGGAACGCATATTCCATTCGACATTAAAGGGAAGCAAGTCATTCTTGTAGATGATGTATTATTTACGGGAAGAACCGTCAGAGCAGCTCTTGATGCAATTATGGATGTAGATAGACCAAAAAGAATTAGTTTAGCGATTCTAATTGATAGAGGACACCGAGAGTTACCAATCCGTCCTGATTTTATTGGTAAGAATGTACCAACTTCTTTAGATGAAGTGATTCATGTTCGATTAACAGAAGATGATCATTTAGAAGAAGTGATTATTGAAAAATAGTAATACGATACCTTCTCATTCAATGAGAGGGTATTTTTATTTTAGGAAATAAAATGATCAAATTACATATTTTAGTCGTTTTAAATAAAGTAAGAACACGAATTCTTCCTATACAAATAACTATATTGACTATTTCCAAACGTTCGTAAAGTAAACGCAAACAATCATAAAACTGATTATTCGATTACTTGTTTGTAAACGGTTGTAACCCAAAATTGGTTATACTATACTAATAACATGAATTGGTACCGTAACTTATTAAATGATCATTTTCGTAAGACGTTATGATTTTATGATTGTTTAAGGCAAGATAGAAAAGGAGAATGATATAATGGCAATTCCTAATTTACAAGTTGCTTTGGACCACAACCGTATTGAAGACGCATTAAAAGATGCGCTTGCAGTTGGAAACGAAGTAGACATTATTGAAGCAGGAACGATTTTACTTTTAAATGAAGGAGACAAAGCGATTAAATGCTTACGCAGCGCTTTCCCTGATAAAGTAATCATTGCTGATACAAAATGTGCTGATGCTGGTACAACTGTTGCTAAAAACGTTGCACTTGCAGGAGCTGACTGGATGACAGTTATTTGCTGCGCAACTATCCCAACTATGAAAGCAGCTAACAAAGAAGTAAAATCACTACAAGTTGAATTGTATGGTGATTGGACATTTGAACAAGCACAACAATGGAGAGACGCTGGTATCGATCAAGCAATCTTCCACCAAAGCCGTGACGCTCTATTTGCAGGAGCTACTTGGACTGAATCTGATTTAAACAAAATCCGTCGTTTAATCGACATGGGATTCAAAGTTTCAGCAACAGGCGGATTAACAAAAGACACATTAAAAGTGTTTGAAGGAATTCCAATTTACACATTCATCGCAGGACGCGGAATTTACGCTACTGAAAATCCAGCACAATCTGCTCGTGAATTTAAAGAAGAAATCAAACGTATCTGGGGTTAATCCCAAGGAGGAAAAACAATGGCAAATATCAAAGATGTAACAAAAGAATCTTGGATTTTATCAACTTTCCCAGAATGGGGAACTTGGTTAAACGAAGAAATCGAACGTGAAGAAGTGAAACCTGGAACATTCGCTATGTGGTGGTTAGGATGTACTGGTATCTGGTTAAAATCAGAAAAAAATACAAACATCTTATGCGACTTATGGTGTGGAACTGGTAAACGTAGCCACGGTAACGGAAAAATGAAAACTGGTCACCAAATGCAACGTATGAGTGGTTGCCAAAACTTACAACCAAACTTACGTACACAACCATTCGTAATCGATCCATTTGAAGTGAAAAACGTTGACGCTTTAGTAGTAACACACATTCACTCAGACCACTTAGACATTAACACAGCTGCTGCGGTTGCGAACAACTGTCCAGAAGCAAAATTCGTTGGACCACAAGAAGTAGTTAACACTTGGTTAGGTTGGGGAGTTCCTGCTGAACGTACAATCGTTGTACACCCTGGAGACTCAGTTAAAATCAAAGACATCGAAATCGTTGCTTTAGAAGCATTTGACCGTACAGCTTTAGTAACAGCTAAAGACGGTGAAGTTCTTAAAGGTAAAATGCCTCAAGACATGGACGAAATCGCTGTTAACTACTTGTTCAAAACAAGTGGTGGTAACTTATATCACGCAGGAGATTCTCACTACTCAAACATGTTTGCTAAACATGGTAATGAACATGAAATCGATGTGTGCTTAGGTGCTTACGGTGAAAACCCTCGTGGTATCACTGATAAAGTGACTTCAGTTGATATGTTACGTATGGCTGAATCATTAAACGCTAAAGTAGTTATCCCAGTTCACTATGATATTTGGGCTAACTTCCAAGCAGATCCTAAAGAAATTACAGAAATCTGGAAATTCAAGAAAGATCGCCTAGAATACAAATTCAAACCATTTATTTGGCAAGTTGGTGGTAAATATACTTACCCAACTGACAAAGATAAATTAGAATTCAACTTCTACCGTGGATTTGACGATGTATTCTCAATTGAGAATGACGTACCATTCCCATCATTCTTATAATATTGTCATTAAATAAATTTGGAGAGCCTAGAGCTTAACCCACTCTAGGCTTTACCAAAGTGTAATAATGAATACGATTTCTTAATAACACAAGGAGGAACATATGTTAAAAGAAATTATCGAAAATGGACGCTTTTCGTTCCAAAAAGGTTCTCTAACATGGGAAGATGCGATTAAAGTAGCTTGCCAACCTTTAGTAGAACAAAAGATAATTGAACCTGAATATCCAGGTTACATTATTAGTAATGTTCATGAATTTGGACCTTACATTGTAATTGCTCCAGAAATCTGTATCCCTCACGCTCAAGAAGGAAAAGGGGTAAATGATACTGCTGTAGCATTTATGAACATTGAAGAAGCTGTGGACTTTGGACCGGGTGCTGACTACAAACCACGTTTATTCTTCGTATTAGCATCAACTGATAATGAAAAACACTTAAATAACTTATCAGAGTTAGTGACGTTATTAGACGATGAATCAATTATCAATGCGTTTGTTGAAGCGCGCTCAAAAGAGGACTTAGAAAAAATTTTAAAAGGAATAGGTGAATAATTATGGACTTTTTATTCAGTTTTTGGCAATTCTTCTACGCTAACATTTTTACAAAACCACAATACTTTGTGGGTTTAATCGTTTTAGTTGGTTACTTACTATTAGGTCGTAAATGGTATGATGCATTAGCAGGTTTTATTAAAGCAGTTGTAGGTTACATGATTTTAAACGTAGCTGCTGGTGGATTAGTTTCAAACTTCCGTCCAGTATTAGCAGCATTAGGGGATCGTTTCGGATTACAAGCTGCGGTTATTGACCCATATTTCGGTCAAGCTGCTGCTGAAGTTGCATTAAAATCAGCTGGTCATGCAACTGGTTTAACAGTACAAGTATTATTAGTTGCTTTCTTAACTAACTTAGTATTAGTAATCTTCCGCAAATTAACTAAAGTTCGTACAGTATTCATCACTGGTCACATCATGGTGCAACAATCTGCTACAGCAACTTGGTTAATGGCTTTAGCTTTAGGAGATAACGTTGACCAATTACAATTTGTACTTTTATTAGGTATTGTATTAGGTGTTTATTGGGCAGTAGCATCAAACTTAACAGTAGAAGCTACACAAGACTTAACAGAAGGCGGCGGATTTGCAATTGGTCACCAACAAATGTTTGGGGTTTGGTTAGTTGATAAATTAGCTCCTAAATTCTCAGGTAAAAACGACAAGAAGATTGAAGATCTTGAATTACCAGGTTTCTTATCAATCTTCAAAGAATCAATCGTTGCTACATCAATCTTAATGATTGTGTTCTTCGGTGCAATCTTATTAGTATTAGGTAAAGACTACTTAGTAAGCGTAAATGGACAAGAATTAACAGTTGCTGCTTCTAAATTCAAAATGACTACATTAAAAGCATCAGATGACTTCTTCTTCTACATTTTACAAACAGCATTAACATTCACTGTTTATGTTCAAATCTTACAATTAGGGGTTCGTTTATTCGTTGCTGAGTTATCAGAAGCGTTCCAAGGTATCTCTAACAAATTATTACCAGGTTCTATGCCAGCGGTTGACTGTGCTGCAGTTTACGGATTCGGTTCTCCAAACGCTGTAACAGTTGGTTTCTTATTCGGGGTATTAGGACAAATCGTAGCAATCTTAGGATTAATCGTATTCAAATCTCCAGTATTAATCATCACTGGATTCGTACCAGTATTCTTCGACAACGCTACATTCGCAGTATACGCTAACCATAAAGGTGGTTTACGTGCTGCTTCAATCTTGACATTCTTATCAGGTGTGATCCAAGTATTAGGTGGAGCAATTGCCGCAGGTGCATTTGGTTTAGCTGCATACGGTGGATGGCATGGTAACTTTGACTGGGATACAATCTGGGTTGGATTCGGATTCTTAATGCAAAACTTCCAATACATTGGTTTAGGTATCGTATTATTAATCTTATTAGTAATCCCTCAATTACAATACAGCAAAAACAAAGAACATTACTTCACTATTGCTGAAGACTATGAAACATATTTAGAGTCTAAGCAAAACTAATTTATATCAGTAAAAGAATATAGTAAAATTAGGGTATCGGGTAGTGTTCTATCCGATACTCTAACAATATAAGGAGATGTAAAATATGAAAGTATTAGCAGCATGCGGAAGCGGAATGGGATCAAGCCAAATTATCAAAATGAAATTAACAAACGTGTTCAGAAAATTGAACATTCCTTTAGAAGTTCACCACTGTGCAGTTTCTGAAGCAAAATCTTCAGCTAAAAACTATGATTTAGTAGTTATTTCATCAGCTTTATTAGAAGTATTCGATGGTTTAGACTTACCAAACACTAAAATTGTAGGCTTACAAAACTTATTATCTGAAAAAGAAATGACTGAAAAAATTTCTGAAGCTTTAGGCCTATAAGAAGGGGTTCTACAATGGCATACGAACAATTAAAAGAACGTGTATTTAAAGCAAACTTAGAGTTACCAAAACATGGATTAGTTATTTTTACATGGGGTAACGTTTCAGAGTACGACCGTGAAGCAGGGGTTATTGCAATCAAACCTTCAGGCGTTGACTATGATAAACTAACTGCTGATGATATCGTAATTGTGGATATCGACGGAAATAAAGTAGATGGAGCTCTAAAACCTTCTTCAGACTTAGATACTCACTTAGAAATTTATCGTAATTTCAAAGATGTAAATGGGGTAGTGCATACGCACTCTCTATGGGCAACTACAATGGCTCAACAAGGACAAGAAATTCCAGCATTTGGTACAACACAAGGGGACTATTTCTACGGAACAATCCCTTGTACTCGTGAAATGACTGAAGCTGAAATTAAAGGTGCTTATGAGTTAGAAACAGGTAAAGTAATCGTTGAGACTTTCAAAGATAAAGATCCAAATGTGATTCCTGGAGTTTTAGTATTCAACCACGGACCATTTGCATGGGGTAAAGATGCAATGGATGCAGTACACAACATTACTGTATTAGAATACGTTGCAAACATGGCATGGCATAACTTTGCTTTAAACCCAAATATGAAGCCAATGTCACAAACAATTTTAGATAAACACTATTTAAGAAAACATGGAGCGAATGCTTACTATGGACAATAAAAAGTTTTATGAACTTGGTTTGTATGAAAAATCAATGCCAAACACACTTAGTTTTAGAGAAAAGTTAGAAACAGTTAAAGCAACTGGATTTGACTTTTTGGAGATCAGTATTGATGAAACTGATGAAAAATTAAGTCGTCTAGAATGGACAAAAGAAGAACGCCAACAATTAGTAAACGATATGTTTGAAACAGGTGTTCCGATTCGTTCAATGTGCTTAAGTGGCCACCGTAAATATCCATTTGGATCTCACGACGAAGCTACTCGCGCACGTAGTCTAGAAATCATGGAAAAAGCGATTCAATTAGCAGATGATTTAGGTGTTCGTGTAATCCAATTAGCTGGATACGATGTTTACTACGAAGAAGGAGATGCAGTAACATTAGATTACTTCATTCAAAACCTTAAGAAAGCTACTGAAATGGCTTCTCAAAAAGGAATTCTTCTTGGGTTCGAAACAATGGAAACTCCATTTATGAATACTGTAGAAAAATCTATGCGTTTTGTTGAATTGGTGAAATCACCATACTTACAAGTATATCCAGATTCAGGTAACTTAATGAACGCATCATTAGAACCTGGTGCAAAAAATGTATACGAAGATATTGAATTAGGAAGAGGGCACATTGTTGCTGCTCACCTAAAAGAAACAATTCCCGGACATTACCGTGAAATTCCATTTGGTACTGGCCAAATCGATTTCAAACGCATGGTTGATACATTCTTATCAATCGGAGTAAATCGTTTCACTGGTGAATTCTGGTACGTAGGTCAAGAAAACTGGTTAGAAGACATTAAGTTTGCAAACCAATTCTTAAGATCTCATTTTCCAAATAAATAATAAGATTGAAACCTTCCTACATTAGGGAGGTTTCTTTTTTTGGTCTTAAATACCGAACATTCGCGTTTTATAGTTCGTGTTTCACACGCTTACATTGTTTTTTCGGTATTTGAAATATGTAAAATATATGAAAATACTCATATTTACATCGTTATGGGTTGTAATTTTCGTGTATGTCTTGTAAGATTATAAAAGGGGTTAAGAATATCTTAATTTCTAACTATATAACCGTATCTTAGGAGGATATTTTTTTATGAAAAAGTCTTTTTGGTCTAAATTAGCAATTGGTTTATCATCATTGGCGCTTTTAGCGGGGTGCTCAAGTAATTCAGGTTCTGAATCATCTCAAACTCAAAGTGGTTCAAAAACAATCGATACTTTAAAAGTTGCTTTTGTTCCTTCACGTGACCCTGAAACAATTGTTACAACAACAGAACCATTAAAAGAATTATTGAAAAAAGAGTTAGCTAAAGAAGGCTACGATGTTAAAAACGTGGACATCACTGTCGGAACAAGTTTTGACGCAGTAGGGGAAGCATTAGCATCTGGTAGTGCGGATGTAGGTTTCTTACCTGGTGGTACTTATGTTTTATACGACAAAGAAGTTGACGTATTATTAACAGCTACTCGTGATAACTTATTAAAAGATTCTTCTAATCCAAAAGACTGGAATGATGGAAAAGCAACAGAACGTGGTAAAGAGCAAGCCACTTCATATAAAGGTTTAATCATTGCTGGTCCTACTGAGAAAGGGAAAGAATTAGCAGCGAAAATCAACAGCGGTCAAGAATTAACTTGGGACGATTTAAACTCTGCTAAATGGGGAGTATTAGGAACTTCATCTTCTTCAGGTTATATCTACCCAACATTATGGTTACAAGATAAATACGGTAAAGGTATTTCTGACTTACAAAACGTTGTACAATCTGACTCATACGCAAGTTCTGCAGCTCGTTTAGCATCAGGACAAATTGATATCATGGTTGGTTATGCTGACGTTCGTAATGACTACGCTAAGAAATGGACTAGCGATTACGGCCGTTCAGAAGACATCTTCAAAGAAACAAACGTTATCGGTGTTACTCCAGATATTTATAATGACACAATTTCAGTAAGTAAAGCGTCTCCAATCGTAGACGATGCATTTAAAGAAGCATTTGCAAACGCAATGATGAATATCGCTAAGACAGATGAAGGTAAAGAAATCATCAAGATTTACTCTCATAAAGGGTATAAGAAAGCTAACGCTAGCGACTACGATAAAGAACGTGAAGCACAAAAATTACTTAAAAAACTAAAATCAGGTAACTAATAAAATTTGTAATGAATATCAAATGAGGGTTAGGATATTTCTCCTGACCCTTTTTTGAGAGAGAGGCAATAAAATGATTAAATTCGAGAACGTATCTAAGACTTATCCAAACGGGGTTAAAGGTCTTAAAAATATTAATTTAGAAATTGAACAAGGAGAATTCGTATCGATTATCGGGCTTTCTGGTGCCGGTAAATCAACATTAATTCGTACGATTAATCGTATGCTAGATATTAGCGAAGGGAAATTAACAGTTGATGGAATCGATGTTACGAAATTAAAAGGGAAATCTCTACGTAAATTCCGTAGAAATAAGGTGGGGATGATCTTCCAATCATTCAACTTAGTAACAAGAACAACGGTTATCAAGAACGTATTAACTTCAATCGTTCCTGACATTCCATTCTTCCGTTCATTATTCGGTATCTATACAAAACAAGAGAAATTACATGCGTTAGAAGCATTAGATAAAGTTGGCATTGTAGATAAAGCATTTATTCGTGCAGACCAATTATCAGGTGGTCAACAACAACGTGTGGCCTTAGCTCGTACATTGGCTCAAAATCCAGAAATTATTCTTGCCGACGAACCAGTTGCGGCTCTTGACCCAGTGACAGCAAAACGCGTTATGGAAGACTTTAAGCGTATTAACAAGGATATGAATATTTCAATCCTTTTAAATATTCACCACGTTGAATTAGCGCTTGAATACGCAGATCGCATCCTTGGAATTAGAGATGGTGAAATCGTATATGATGGTCCTAGTTCAGAAGTTACACCAGAAGTCTTGGATCTAATTTATAAAGGAAAGGCGGAGGAGTTACATGAAGCTTAAAGAACTCTTCGCACCAAAAGAATATACATTAGAAAACGGGACAACGGTTAAAGAACCACGCTCTAAAGTGATTTTTATTACCATCTTACTATTAATTGCAATGTACTTTGCAGGTAAGATTACTGGTTTTAACTTAAAAACATTGATGACTCGCGGAGGCCAATTCTTCGTTATTATCGGTAAAATGTTCCCACCAAATTGGGAATACTCAAGTTCTATCTGGGATCCATTAATTGATACGATTAAGATGTCATTGCTTGGATCGTTACTAGGTTCGATTCTAGTAATTCCTTTTGCAATTATTGCATCAAGCAACATTGTTAAAAACAAATTTATCATTAGTTTAAGCCGTTTATTCTTAAGTGTGGTACGTACATTACCTACATTAGTAACAGCCTTAATTGCGACTTATATTTTCGGTTTAGGTACAATTGCTGGTACATTTGCGATTGCTACATATACATTTGCGTATTGCGGTAAACAACTATATGAACAAATTGAAACAGTTGATATGGGCGCTTTCGAAGCTGCAGAAGCACTAGGAGCAACAAAAGGAAAAGCATTCTCTAATGCCATTATTCCTCAGATTTTACCAGGATACATCGCATCTTCTTTATACTGTTTTGAAGGGAACGTTCGTTACGCTTCAATTCTTGGGTATGTTGGTGCCGGTGGTATCGGGATTATCTTAAACGAAAACTTAGGATGGCGTGAATATAGCAATGTCGGTATGATTTTAGTAATTTTATTCTTTACTGTAGTTATTATCGAAAGTATTAGTTATTATTTACGTACTAAATTAGCGTAGGAGGGGACAACTATGAATGAAGCAGTATTAAATCAATATCAAAAAGCCCCTCGTACTTGGATCGTAAAATTAATTGTTGTTTTAATTCTTGTAACACTTGTTGCTTGGTCTGGAACAACGATTGAATTAAGTAAAATTCCTGAAAATGGGGCAGAAATCTCTAAAAATATTATTAAAGGGATTTTCACACCAGATACAACTTTGTTATTCGATATGTCGAATAAAGGTGTCGCTTATCTTTTATTAGAAACAATCTGTATTGCGTTTCTAGGAACATTAGTTGGTTCGATTTTAGCAATCCCATTTGCGTTCTTATCAGCTACGAATATCGTTCCAAAGCCAGTAGCATTAATCTTCCGTACAGTAATCATGGCCATTCGTACGGTACCAACTCTGATTTACGGATTAATGTTTATCCGTGTAACTGGACCAGGTCCGTTCACAGGATTATTAACGATGTCTGTAGCATCAATCGGGATGATTTCTAAGCTTTATATTGAAGCCATCGAAGACTTAGATTACAAGATTTTAGAGTCATTAGACGCTAGTGGCTGTAATTTATATCAAAAGATTCGTTTTGGGATCTTACCGCAGTTAATCCCTTCATTTATCTCAACAGTGATTTATCGTTTTGATATGAACTTAAGAGATGCAACGGTTCTAGGGATGGTTGGTGCCGGTGGTATCGGTTCACCATTAATGTTTGCCATGAGTGCTTATAAATGGAATGAAGTAGGGGCAATTCTATGTGGATTAATCATTCTAGTATTATTCATTGAGTTTGTATCTACTAAGATTCGCACACGTTTAGCACGTGGTTAATAAATCTATTAAATAACAAAAAAACGACTTACAGAGCATTTCTGTAGGTCGTTTTCGTTTATAAAATTGATTATTTCACCTTTGTAAAAATTTCACGAATTAACGGTGCAAAACTATATGCAACGGCTGCAAAGCCAATCACTAAAAAGAATGATAATACAGGCACTGTCTGATAAATAGCGAATAAAATTGCAGCAATAAGAACTGCAGCCATAATCAGTGATTGCACAGGCATTACGATGATAAGTAAATAACTATTTTTAACGAGACGTTTTATAGGACTAAAATACTGAGTCGTCATCGCAAGACCAATAATTGAAGCTACGATAGTGACGATTAAAATTAACGCTGATAACATAAATAACATAAAACCAATGATTCTAAATATATCAGCATTATTATTAGCAAAATTCCAGTAAAATTGAGCCATATAAACCATAGCAGCAATTAGAACTAAATATACGATCCATAGAAGCATCTTTTTAGTAATATCACGTTTAAATTCATTCCAAAACGGCTTAACGAGTGTGCGATTTTCATCCTCAGAAAGCTTAAGTGTCGTATGCATTAATGCAGCTAATGCAGGACCAATAGTTATAATAGGTATACATAGAAAGATAAATAAAAGATTTAATAAAATAAAATCAGCAACTAATGTAGCGAAATGCCAGAACTTGCTGTCTTGATTATATTGCATGTGAGACCATCCTTATTAATTAATTACTTTAATAAGTATACGTTGAGGGGCTTTAAAATGCAATGATGTTTCTTTATTCTTTTTCAGATACATATATAAGTTTACATAATATATATTATACTAAGTTATATATCAAAAAGTTACTATATCCTCTATCATAAATGAATACGCCCAGCGTTTATAAATAACACTGAGCGCATAATCATTTATATAACTTTTAATGTATCGATATCTATATTCTTATTAATGGATAATAAACATAGAACCTTTCTTGTAACTTTTTTGTTACAACTAATACTTAATGCATCGGCGTATATATTTAATTGGTCTTTATATTTACGTACGATGCTTTGAATTCCTTCTGTAGAATCCACGACATAATCCGTCTTATAGTCAAACACGACAATTTCATCGTCTAATTCGATATAACCATCGATAATCCCGTGAATCATCATCAAATCATCTGTCTGAATCGATTTAAAGAATTCACTAGCTTCTAGTACATACGAAAATGCTTGCTCACGTACTAACGCATGTGAA
Source organism: uncultured Streptococcus sp. (assembly GCA_963552295.1). Classification (GTDB taxonomy): domain Bacteria; phylum Bacillota; class Bacilli; order Lactobacillales; family Aerococcaceae; genus Granulicatella. Next base: position 16,658 of record CAUVJW010000020.1, read on the forward strand.
TTTTGCACAATCCATTGACCAAATGATGATTGGAAGAATTCGAAGGCTTGTGTCACTGGAACTTTTCCAGCAACTTCTGGTGTAATTTCATTGGATTCCACTAAACTTCGAAGTAATTGTTCTAATGAATCTAATGTAATGTCACTTGTAAAGTCAATCTTTTGCATTAATAAGTGAAGAGCACTACCTCTTTGTGCGCCAGAAACCGATGCTGAAGCAGTTTCCATAAAGCGTGGCTGTTCCAATGTAGGAGAGAGGTAAATGGCTCTTCTCCCCTCTTCTATCAAGCTATTTTGCGATAATTCTTCGATAATTGGATCTTCAAGTACACGTTTTAATTCAGATACACTCTGATAGCTTGTTGTCTTGCTTTCAGCGTCATATTGATAGTCTTGCTGAATTGTTTGGAGCATTTGTTGTACTCGAGACTTCAATTCACGTGGAGAATCGGCTTCACTGTAGTATTGATGCCAATCTTCTTGGAAGACTTCTTTACCACTGATTTCGTGAATATATTGTTGACTCTTAGATACGATATCCGGTTTTGCAACAATTTCAGGAATAATCTTGTATTGTTCACGAATAGCACTCAGTAGCATCCAGTTAAGGAATGTACCGCTCTTGAAACGTGCTTGATAAGGTAAAATTTCGCTAGATTCGTTTGTTAAAAAGGTATATTTCTTCTTAAATGACTCGTAGTTTTTAAGTGTACCTACAATAATTAGCTTTTCACGGGCACGGGTCATTGCTACATACAATTTACGCATTTCTTCGGATAACAATTTCTTTTTCTCGAAGTTTCTTGTGGCTACAGCTTGTACGGTTGGGTACGTAATACGAGTATTTAAATCAAAGTAATTTGTACCTACACCGATTTCATCTGAGCACAAGATAGATGCTTTTAAGTCCTGCATATTGAATTTACGATTCGTATCGATTAAGAATACGACTGGGAATTCTAACCCTTTACTTGCGTGAATCGTCATCACTTGAACAGCGTTTGAATCCGTTGCAATCGGTGCTTCATCTAAGTCTTTTTCTTTCTTTTGAAGAGCTTCGATAAAGCGGATAAAGTTTCGAACACCTTTAAAACTACTTGATTCATATTGATGCGCATGTTCATATAAAGCATGCAAGTTTACCGCTCTTTGCGCTCCATTAGATTGTCCATGAACGTATTCCAAGTAATGCGTATCCATATAAATTTCCCAGATTAGCTGAGCAATTGATTCGTTATTTGCGCTGTCTCTCCATTTATTTAATAGTGTTAAAAAGCCTTCTAGGCGCTCTTTAAGCGCTAATTGTTGCTTAGAATCATAATAATCGACTTCTTGAAGCTCAAAATTTGAAATAAACTGGCAAACAGCCTCATAATAACTTGTATTTTTCGATGTTTTACGAATGTGCGCCAATGCAATCTCGTCTAATCCGACAAGTCCTGAGCGCAATACAGCTACTAGAGGAATATCTTGTAGTGGATTATCAATCACTTTTAGTAAAGAAACCATTGTTGTAATCTCTGTACGTTTAAAGTATGATTGCGCCTTTTGAACGTTTACTGGAATTCCGTAAGCAGCAAAAATTGATTCAATCTTATCATTGTTACTCTTTGTAGATGAAAGAATAGCAAAGTCTCCATAAGTTACTGGACGTTTTGCATCTGCTTTATCATTCATCACTTCAAAAGGTGTCTTTATCATCTCTTGAATGCGTTGCGCAACATAATGAATCTCATTTTCTACCTTTTCGAATCCTTCAGCATCCTCTAAATCATCCGACTTTTCAACTAAATCCACATCTTCAATTAAAATAATTTCACTGGATTTGTCGTCATCTTGAGAATAAGAGAGATTCCCTGTTTTTAACGCAGCAACGTCGTCATATTCCACTTGTCCCAACTCTTTATTCATAATTTGTTGGAATACTTTATTCGTAAAGGAAAGAACCTCATCTCTAGAACGGAAATTCTCTGCTAGGACAATTCTTTCTCCACTCTTTCCTTCGGCATACGCTTCGTATTTTTCACGGAATAGAGACGGATCTGCAAGACGGAAGCCGTAGATAGATTGTTTCACGTCGC
>CAUVJW010000021.1:0-18270 GCA_963552295.1 uncultured Streptococcus sp.
CTTCTACAAATAAGCTTCCTGGTGTTTTAGCCGTTTGTTTATCCGTTAAAGCAACGCCCCACATCTTCACACGATTCCCATTTAAAATCGTAAAAGAAGTTGGCCATGGACGTAAGCCACGAACAAAGCAATCGACTTCACTCGCTGTTTTATTCCAATCAATTTGCTCTTGGTCTCTTGAAATATTTGGTGAGAAAGATACTAGCGCTTCGTCTTGTTCTACTTCAGTAATGGTTCCAGCAAATAACGCTGGTAATGTTTCAATCAATAAGTCTGCTCCAACAACGCTTAATTTTTCAAACATACTAGCAACGTCATCTTCAGCAGTAATTGGAATGGAGCGTTGTGAAATAATCGCACCCGCATCCATCTTCGCAACCATTCGCATAATTGTTACGCCAGTTTCTTTGTCCCCATTCATAATCGCGTAATGAATTGGCGCTCCTCCACGATATTTTGGCAGTAGTGACGCGTGAACGTTCACCGCACCAAAACGTGGGAAGTTTAAAAACTTCGTTGGCAAGAATTGACCATAAGCTGCTGTTACTATTAAATCTGCATCTAGTTGCATCAACTCTTCCAATTCCTGCGACCCACTTAGTTTTTCAGGTTGATAGACAGGAATATCATGCTCCAATGCCACTACCTTCACAGGAGTTGGTGTAATGATCTTCTTACGTCCAACTGCACGGTCTGGTTGTGTCACAACGGCAATCACTTCAACTGTTTCATCTTCAATTAATCGTTTCAAAACACCTGTTGAAAACTCAGGTGTTCCCATAAAAATAACTTTCTTCATTTTTCACCTCTATAAGAAATGTTGTGGTTCCATATCAATCGTCATGAGTAATTTCTTCGAACCCACTTCTTGCGTTTCCATCATCAGTTGCTCAAGAAACTCTTGTAGTTGCGGTTCGTTTTTGTATTTCACAATAATTTGGAAATAATAACGATTATTCATTCGCGCAATCGATTTAGCAGTCGGTCCTAGTACAACTGCATTTGGCGACACATTCGCCTTCAATGCCTTATGCACTTCGATAGCTTTCTTTAACGCCACTCCTTCTTCTTCACTTGAGAAAGTAATCATCGTCGTAAAGAAGTACGGAGGGTAATTTGCCATATGACGCATCCGCATTTCTGTTTCAAAGAACCGTTCATACTGATGCCCTTGTGCTAATTGAATCGCATAGTGAGTTGGGTTATAAGTTTGGATAAATACCTCACCTGGTTTATCCCCACGACCTGCACGTCCTGAAACTTGAGTCAGTAGTTGGAATGTTTTTTCCGAGCTTCTAAAGTCAGGAATGTTCAGCGCCGTATCCGCATTAATCACTCCAACGAGAGTTACGTTTGGATAGTCTAAACCTTTCGCAATCATCTGAGTTCCAATTAAAATATCGGCTTCTTGATTTTCAAACTGTTTCAGAATCGCTTCATGTTGCCCTTTTCGTCTTGTCGTATCCACATCCATTCGCACAATGCGAGCATCTGGGAACACTTCTTGCAATTCTTCTTGCACCTTCTGCGTTCCTGTTCCAAAATAACGGATTTGTCGGCTATGACATTTCGGACAAAAATTAGGAATATGTTCTTCATGACCACAATAGTGGCATTTCATACTTCTTGTATCCATATGAAGCGTTAATGAAATATCGCAATTTGGACATTCCAATACCGTTCCACAATCACGACAAAGTACAAAAGAAGAATATCCGCGTCGGTTCAATAGTAAGACACTTTGTTCTCCTCGTTCTAATCGTTTTTCGACCGCATCCAGCAACATCTTCGAAAATGATCCTTTTTGATGAATGAATTCTGTTCTCATATCAATCAAATGAACTTCTGGCAAAAGTTGCGCCCTTGCACGCTTCGTTAATCGTAAAAGCGTATAAACGCCCTTTTGTGCACGCGCACGAGATTCAAGACTTGGAGTCGCACTTCCTAACACTACTGGACAGTGATGATACTCCCCACGCCAAATCGCTACATCGCGAGCATGGTATCTTGGGGATTCATCTTGTTTATACGTTGCTTCATGTTCTTCATCTAAAATAATAATTCCGATGTTTTCTAATGGAGCAAAAACTGAAGAACGAGCACCAACAACAATATTTGCTTCCTTATTCTTAATCTTACGCCATTCATCGTATTTTTCTCCGACACTTAACCCACTATGAAGCACCGCTACACGGTCTCCAAAGCGAGACTTGAATCGGTCGACCATTTGAGGAGTCAATGCAATTTCTGGGACGAGCATCATCGCGCTCTTTCCTTTTTCAATCACTTCCCCAATCCATTGTAAATACACTTCTGTTTTCCCAGAACCTGTCACTCCTTCTAGCAAGTATACTTTCGATGTTTCAGTATCGATAGATTCTTCTTTCACTCGGTCAAATGCGACTTGTTGTTCAGGATTCAACTGGAATGGAGCACTTTTCTTAAAGACTCTTCCTTTATAACGATCACGGTTCACTTCTTTTTGAACAATCGTAATCCAATTGCGTTCTACCGCGAATTTTAAATCGGCTGTTGTGAAATCCGTATCCTCTAAGAAACGTCTCTTTTCGATTTCCATCACTTCCATCGAAGCAAGCGTCTTTAAGAGCGCTACTTTCTTCTTCGCACGCGCAGAGATTGTAGGAATAAACTCCTCATACTCTTGCATCACATAATTCAATCGAATCCAGTCTTCTGTTTTTACCTTCGCACGGTCTTTAACAACCGTCTCGATAACTACAGCCCCTTCTTTCTTCAACTTCATTAGTCGTTTTACATGTTCCTGAGGCAGGTCATCCGTGTATTGCAATGTATTTTCATAATGGAAAATTTCTCGAAATACATCTTCATGTTCTTTCGGATTCACTAATACAAATCGTTTTTCATAATTGGATTTTAACATTGCTGGAAGCATCGTTTGATAACATTGAATAAGGAAGGCATGAACCTTCTTCGATAAATACGCTCCAAGCTCTATCATCTCTGGTGATAAGACGGGATCTAAATCCATTAAATGCAAAATATCTTTTACTTCTCCGTCAAAATCAACTTCGTCACTAAGCGCTAGTACGAATCCAGAAATACTTCGCCCGCCAAACGGAACTGCAACACGCATTCCTACTTCAATACTCTCTTGTAAATTTTCTGGGACATGATAATCAAACGGTCGATTCACTTGAATGACGGGGACATCAACGATTACTTTTGCAAACATCTTCTCACCTCCAAAATAGTTTTACTACTCATTATACCATAATGCACTTTAATTTGTTGTCGCTTGCTCTACACTTCAAAACTACGAAAACAAAAAAGCCAAGGGAGTTTCCCTTGACTATAAATTTGATTATACGTGTTCTGGTTTGCTGTCTTCACGGATTGTTAAGTCACCCGCAACAACTTCTTCCAACGCACGACCTACATTTTTATGTGATTCGTAGTGTTCTAACATTGGTGGTTCATGGTGGTGTAACTCATGTGCACGTTTGCTTGATAAAATAACTAATGAATATTTTGAATCGATTTTTTTCAATAATTTATCGATTGATGGATATAACATCATAATGGTCTTCCCTCTTTCTACTTTTCTTCTAAAATTTCTTCTAATTCATCTTCGAACTCTTCAATGCTTTCCAAGTTTCTTTGGATGCGTAAATGTTCTGTTTGAATAATTGCTTCGATTTGTCGAACCGCATTTTCTACTTTGTCATTGACAACAGAGTAATCATAATACTTCATCAAACTAAGTTCTTCTCTTGCAACCTTCATACGGTTTTTAATTACTTCGTCTGAATCTGTTCCACGGTTTACGATGCGAGATTCTAGTTCATGTAAATCAGGTGGTGTTAAGAAAATAAACACCCCATCTGGCATTGCTTCACGTACTTGAAGCGCCCCTTGAACTTCAATTTCTAAGAATACATCTTTCCCTTTATCCAATGTTTCTTGCACATAATCTAAAGGAGTTCCATAGTAATTCCCTACGTACTCAGCGTATTCTAATAATTTTTTATTCGCAATCATCTCTTCAAATTCTTCTCTTGATTTGAAGAAATAATCTTTTCCATCCACTTCACCTGGTCTTGGCTTACGAGTCGTTGCGGATACTGAGTACACGAATTCTTGATTGTCTTTTGCAAAAATTGCTGCGCGTACGGTTCCTTTGCCGACACCTGAAGGCCCAGATAAAACGATTAACAAACCTTTTCTTGCCATAATCGTTTGAAAACTCCAATCTCTTTACATCTTTCTACTATAGTATCACAAACACCGTTATTGCACCAATCAAAAATAATAGAAAATCAATAAAAAATCAATATCCATAAGTTTTCTTTTGATTTTCCATCATTTCAGTAAACTGCTCCACACAATTTATGCGCAAAACAAAAAGGCTGGAAAATTCCAGCCCTGGCTTTATGCAATTCGAATGTTTTTCCATCGGCCACTTCTAAACCGAAGAAGGATGATCATATCCCTAATAAATTGGTCGATAAAGACTGCATACCACGCACCAGCCAGTCCCCATCCAAAGAAGTTTACAAACACATATCCTACACTCAATCGAATGACGCATGATCCGATAAAAATTGCAATGAGTGGCCATACTGTATCTCCTGCCCCACGCAGTGCTCCAGAAGTAATCAATTGATGACTTTGGAACGGTTGAACGAACGCAACGATGGATAAAGCAATAACGGTATTTTGAATAATTTCCACGTTATCCGTATACATCCCTGCTAAAAATGTTGCACCAAAATAGATTGAAGCAGACATCATAATCGCTAACATTAACCCGATGCGCTGGCACATTTTGGTATAGCGCTCTGCTAATTTCTCATCTTTTGCCCCAAGCGATTGCCCCATCAGTGACGAAGCAGTAATCCCGAAAGCTTGAGCTGGAGAATATGATAGAGAAAGTACATTCAAAGCAATTTGGTGAGCCGCATAAACATTATTTCCCAGTCCTGAAACGATCTTCAAGAACATGATAACGCCAAAACGTAATGCCATTTGTTCTAATGCTGTTGGAATTCCGATACGTACTAAATCGCGCATCACTTCCACCCTAAATTCAAACTTTTCCTTAAAATCGAGTTTTAGAATACTTTTTCCTGATAAAATATAACGTACATTTAACACCATCGCGATTAAATTCGATGCAGCTGTAGCAATCGCCGCTCCTGTAACGCCTAATGCTGGGAAGCCAAACATACCGTAGATTAAAATGGCATTTCCTAAAACATTGCAGCTATTTGCTATTATATTATTCTTCATTGGAACTTTGGTTTCGCCAATCCCTCGAAGCGCTGCTGTTACAGTAAACGATAGTGATTGGAAGATAAATCCAATTGTGACAATTCTAAAGTAGTCCACACCAACATTAATAACTGTCGCATCTCCCCCAAGTAAAGATAAGATTTCCGGGGCGAAAATCAGCATCAATATCGCCGTTGGTATCACACAAAATACCATCGCAAGAATCATTACATGCTTAAGGATGCTTCCTATACGATTGTATTTCTTCGCTCCAAAATACCGGGCAATAATCGCAGTCCCGCCGACATTTAACGCCTGAATCAAACTTAGTCCAAGGAACATTGGTTGGTTTGTCATCCCAACTGCAGAAACGGCTGCAGCAGTATCCCCTGGGATTTTACCCACCATCATCATATCCACCATTCCAAAGAGTGCACCAAGAAGGACTTCCACAAATACCGGCCATACAATCACAAATATATTTTTTCGAAGTTCTTTATTCGTAAGTTGTTGCTCAACTTCCACGCAACCAATCCTCTCACTTTAAAATGTAGTTACTATTTTACACCTGTTTCTCTTACAAAACAAATAAGCGACAAAAAAATGTCGCTTATTGTCTATCGTTTTCCATCCCATTCGGCATAAAATTGATCTAAGTACAGTTCTAAAAATTCATGTCGCCCTTTCGCCAATTCATTACCATATTTGGTATTCATCAAATCTTTTAACTTCAGTAATTTTTCATAGAAGTGCATGATTGCTGTCGATTCACCGTTTCGATATTCTTCGGGCGTCAAGTTTTCACGTGGCTTCATTTCTGGTTTGTGAATTGGCCTTCCTGTACTTCCAGAATAACACATCACTCTGGCAATACCGATAGCTCCAATAGCATCCAATCGATCCGCGTCTTGCACCACTTTCCCTTCAAGTGAGAGTTCTTGCTTCTCCTTGTGATTCTTAAACGACATTCTCGTAATAATCCACACAATAGCTTCAATTTGTTCAGGAGTCACTTCGATTGAAGTTAGAAATTTTTTTAATTCCTTCAATGCAACTATAGGATCTTTGACAATTTTATCATCGATCACATCATGTAGTAGCGCTGCGGCTTCACAGATAAATAAATCTGCCCCTTCGGCTTTTGCAATCGTCTTTGTTGTATTGACGACTCTTTCAATATGCGACCAATCATGCCCCGAAGTATCTGAGTCGAGCACTCTTTTAGCATATTGTTCCATCGCTTTTAATTGTTCTTGTTGCTTCATACTTCCTCTTCCTCAGGATACTTAATGCCCCATTCACGGCGTAAGTCGGTCATGATTTTCATCACATCGACCGTATATTCTAGATGCATGTGGTCTACTCCTGTATCGATTGTTAACTCCATATCGAGTACTTCATAGGCTAAGGCATCTAGTCCTAGTTCATCTTCAAAAGTCTCAACATGTCCATCTTCTGTATAAGTAATCGTTGCTTTATGTGCTCGTGGATAATCGACAATCTCAATATACCCTTTGTCGTAAGCAATCACTCCGCGTTTTGGTTGTTTAGCATGGAGCGTCATCGTGACAGTTGCCATTTCTCCAGCATCATTCGTCAAAACGATTCCAGCTTGTTCATCCACACCCGTTGGCGCTAATTTCACTTGAGAAACCATCGAACTAGGAGCTTCACTCATAAAATAGCGAATACAAGACAAGGCATATACGCCAATATCAAGCAATGCCCCTCCTGCTAGATTGCGATTGAAGAACCGGTTCGTCATATCATAATCTTTATAGCTACCAAAGTTCATCTGAATCATGCGAAGCTCGCCCAATTTTTCTGCTGCTTTTCTTAATTGTTTATAGACCGGCATATGGTACAGCGTCATCGCTTCAGCCAAAATAACATAATTTTCTTTAGCGAGTTGCAACGCTTCTTCCAACTCTTCACTGTTTAATGTAATCGCCTTTTCACATAATACGTGTTTCCCTGCGGCTAACGCTTTTCGTAAATAGTGAATATGAGTGTTGTGTGGTGTTGAAATATAAATAATATCCACTGCAGGATCTGTAAAGACATCATCAATTTCATCGTATACTTTTTCAACACCATATTTTTGGGCAAATTTTACGGCATTCGCATAGGTACGATTGGCAACTCCATATAGTTTTCCATCCAATGATTCTAGCGCTACTGCTAATTCATTGGCAATCACACCAGTTCCGATAGTGACCCAGTTCTTTGTTACTTTTTGTTGCATACACTCTACCTCCAAAATTCGTTACTTTCATGATACCTGCCGAGGTGTGAAAACTCAACTCTAGCGTATAAAAAAGCTAGACCGAAGCCTAGCTTAATGTGTTACGATAAATTGTTTAATCAATTGAATGAGTTGTTTTTGTTGCTCTTTGGCACTCATTGTCGCCTCACCATCACCCTTTTGCTGACCATAAAGTCCAAATCCACTATGATTCCCACCTTCAATGACTGTATAGAGTGTAGACTCTGGTAACCGAGATTTGGCATCTTCATATTTCTCTTGTTTCAAAATTTTATCGTTCGAAGCCGTAATGGATAAAACAGGAATTTGTGTTTCACTGATATCCGTACTTTGATCTGGATAACTTGCCAGTAAAATTAATCCGGCAACTTGACCCATCTCGTTCAATTTTTTCGCTTCAATCGTCGAAACAACTCCACCTAGAGAATGCCCTCCGACAAACACTTTATCCAAGTGCTCTTCTTTTACGATAGTGGCCATCGTTCCATTATCCAATACCGGTAAATTTAACTGAGAGGAAATAATGTACACTTCGATTCCTTCTTTAGCGAGTCCATCAGCTAATTTTGCATAAGCTTGCGGTTCAACTAAAGCTCCCGTATAAAATAAAAGCGTTCCTTTCTTTTCGCCAGTCACCTCAAAATGAGTCCAGTTGTTTTTCTGTTCAAACGCAGCAATATTCCAAGTTTTTTGTGCCTCAGGAGTCGCTCGATACGTAAACATTTGAATCAATCCCAGGGCCAATAAAATAAATGCGAAAAGTACCCCAAAAACTCCGTACATGATTTTTCTTTGTTTTGTCATCTGTCATCTCTTCTCTCTATAAACCTTACCACTATAGGATACTACAACTGTACATAAAAACACAATACACCTAATACAAGTGATACCCGTATACGGTATCACTTAACTTTTAAAACCGGAACTTTCATGAGCAAGTTGTTCGAGTTAAATTAAATCAATAAAAACAACAAAAAAAGTGGATGCAACGCATCCACCTTTTGCTATTCAGATTAATTTTCTGCTTCGGCTTGTTTTTTACGTTTATTTGCTTTTTCACGTTCGCCTTTATTTAGAATTTGTTTTCTTAAACGAATTGTTTCTGGCGTAATTTCGCAGTATTCATCGTCTGATAAGAATTCTAATGACTCTTCAAGAGATAATTTCTTAGGAGTCTTGATAACTGAAGTTTGGTCTTTCGTAGCTGAACGAATATTTGTTTGTTGTTTTGCTTTCGTAATATTAACCGCTAAGTCATTTTCACGAGAGTGTTCCCCAACAATCATTCCTTCATAAATTTCAGTACCTGGTTCAGTGAAAATTACACCACGTTCTTCAACACCCATAATTCCGTATGTTGTTGCTTTACCTGTATCTGTTGAAACAAGTGCCCCATTACGACGTCCGCCGATGCTTGTTGGAATGTATGGTAAGTATTGATCGAATGTGTGGTTCATAATTCCGTAACCACGTGTCATTGATAAGAATTCAGTTGTATATCCTAATAATCCACGAGCTGGAACTAAGAAGACAATACGAACTTGTCCGTTATCATTGTGTTGCATATCTTGCATTTCACCTTTACGGTTACTTAATGATTCGATAATTGAACCCATGTATTCTTCAGGAGTATCGATTTGTACGCGTTCAAATGGTTCACATTTCACGCCATCGATTTCTTTGATGATTACTTCTGGACGAGATACTTGTAATTCGTATCCTTCACGACGCATGTTTTCGATAAGGATTGATAAGTGTAATTCCCCACGTCCTGATACGATCCATGCATCTGGTGAATCAGTTGGTTCAACTTTAAGAGATACGTCTGTGTGTAATTCACGCATTAGACGTTCTTCAATCTTACGTGCTGTTACAAACTTACCTTCACGACCCGCAAATGGTGAGTTGTTTGTCAAGAATGTCATTTGTAATGTTGGTTCATCAATGTGTAATACTGGTAAGCTTTCATGTGTATCTACTGGAGTTACTGTTTCTCCAACGAAGATATCTTCCATACCAGATACAGCGATTAAATCCCCTGCTTTTGCTTCGTTGATTTCTAAACGGTTTAATCCGAAGAAACCAAATAATTTAGTAACACGGAAGTTTTTCTTTGTACCGTCTAATTTTAATAAGGTTACTTGATCCCCAACTTTGATTGTTCCACGGAAGACACGTCCGATACCGATACGTCCAACATAGTCATTATAGTCTAATAATGATACTTGGAATTGTAATGGTTCATCTGAGTTATCTACTGGTGCTGGGATATGTTCGATAATTGTATCGAATAAGTAATCCATTGTTTTTTCTTGGTCCGCTGGGTTATCTGATAAACTTGAAGTTCCGTTTAATGCTGAAGCATAAACTACTGGGAATTCTAATTGATCATCATCGGCACCTAATTCGATGAATAATTCTAATACTTCATCGACTACTTCTTCTGGACGAGCAGCATCACGGTCGATTTTGTTTACAACAACGATTGGTGTTAAATGTTGTTCTAATGCTTTTTTCAATACGAAACGAGTTTGAGGCATTGTCCCTTCATACGCATCCACAACAAGAACTACACCGTCTACCATTTTCATGATACGTTCTACTTCTCCACCGAAGTCCGCGTGTCCTGGTGTATCCATGATATTGATACGAGTTCCTTTATATTGAACGGCTGTATTTTTCGCTAAAATTGTAATACCGCGTTCACGTTCGATATCGTTTGAGTCCATGGCACGTTCTGATAATTCGGTACGTGCATCTAATGTATCTGATTGTTTTAATAATTCATCCACAAGTGTTGTTTTACCGTGGTCAACGTGGGCGATAATAGCAATATTGCGAATATCATTTCTTAATTTCATGTATTTCCTCCATTGATTGACAAAATGAAAGTGATGGAATCTGAACGCTAAAAGAGCCCTTCCATCACCTAAACTTCTTCTCTTAACTCAAAAAGTATACTACAAAAACGCTATAAACTCAAAAGATAAAACATAATGGACATCCCTAACTTACATTCGATAAGAAGAGATGCCCATTCTATTTTTAGTTATTTTGCTTCAAACCAGTTGTCACCGACATTGCTATCTGCTCGTAGTGGAACTTTCAGACTCACAGCATTTTCCATGACTTCTTCTACTAGGCTTTGAAGGCTTTCTAATTCGTCTTGTGGCACTTCAAAAATCAACTCATCGTGCACTTGTAATAATAGGTTTGCTTTAAATTGACGTTCTCTCATTTCACGGTCCAATTCAATCATCGCCATCTTCAAGATATCTGCGGCACTTCCTTGAATTGGTGAGTTCATCGCTGTCCGTTCCGCGAATGAGCGTAAATTAAAGTTACTTGAATGAATATCTGGCAAGTAGCGACGACGGTGGAATAAGGTTTCCACATAATCTTTCTCACGCGCTTCTTTTACCACAGATTCCATAAAGTCTTTTACCCCTTGGAACTCTTCCAAATAACGGTCGATAAATTCCTTGGCTCTCTTACGGGAGATATTCAAGTTTTGAGACAACCCGTAATCACTAATTCCATACACAATCCCAAAGTTTACGGCTTTGGCTTGGCGACGCATTTCACTCGTTACATCGTCTGGATTCGTAATGCCAAACACGCGCATTGCCGTATTCGTATGAATGTCGACATTATTTTTGAACGCTTCAATCATATGTTTATCGCCTGCAATATGCGCTAATACACGCAACTCAATTTGTGAGTAGTCACTAGAGAGAATCTTCCAATCGTCATGTTCTGGTAAGAACGCGTAACGAATGCGACGGCCCTCTTGCGTACGAATTGGTATATTTTGTAAGTTCGGATCCACTGAGCTTAGACGACCTGTTTGCGTTAAGTTTTGGACGAAACGCGTATGAATCTTGCCATCTTCTTGAATATACGCTTGCAGACCTTCTACATACGTTGAATTTAATTTCGCTAATTGACGATATTCTAAAATCAATTCTACGATAGGAGCTTGGTGCGCCAATTTCTCCAAAACATCTACTGCTGTTGAATAGCCCGTTTTCGTTTTCTTGATAACTGGTAAGCCCATCTTTTCAAATAAGATGACCCCTAGTTGTTTAGTCGAATTGATATTGAACTCTTCCCCAGCAAGCTCGTATATTTCTTGCTCGATTTCTTTTAGACGTGCTTCAAATTCCACACCCATCTCAACTAAACGTTCTTTATCGACACGAATCCCTTGGATTTCCATACGCGCTAAAATATCGCTCACTGGCAATTCCATTTCCCAATAAAGATGCGTTTGTTCATTTTCTTCGAGGCGTTTCAATAGTTTTTCTGGCGCCACCGCAATCGTATAGACTTTTGCTGCTAAATGCTGATTCCAAACCTCTTCGTCTTCAGGAATTTGGATTTTAACACCTTTCCCGTAGACTGCTTCGTCACTAGCAAGAATCGTTACATCGACACGACGTGCTACGTCACTAATTTCTTTCACGATATCATTAGTATCCACTAAATACGCAAGAAGGGACACATCATATTTGGCACCTTCTAACACAAGACCAAAACGATGAGCGAGTACTTTTGCTGCTTTTGTATCAAATAAATGTTTCTCGATTGATGCATCCGCCAGCCATTTCTTGAATGCTTCTGAAGCAACAGCCGTCTCTAAATCAGTCACGAAGACTTCTTTTTCATTCCCGAAGGCAACGGCAATCACCTGCGCAACATGATAGTTCGCTTCAAGTGTCTCAAAATGCACACTTGTTGCACCTTTTACCATATCTTCAGTAATCTCTAACACACGTGTTACGTTTGGGCGCTCCGCTTTTGGTGCTTCTTCTACAGAAGTGGCACCTGAATTTAATAGGTCTGATTGGAAGGAATTGAAGTTCATTTCTTTATAGAATGCCATCAATGCTTCGACATCTTGTTCCTTACGAAGTGTATCTTCTAGAGTGATTTCAAGCGGAGAATCCACATTGATACGTGCGAGTTTCTTACTTAAAAAGGCTAGCTCTTTGTCGTTAATCAAGTTTTCTTTTAGCTTACTCTTCTTCATTTCATCGACATGCTCGTAAATTCCTTCTACACTGCCAAACTCTTGAAGAAGTTTCACCGCCGTCTTTTCACCGACTTTTGTAACACCAGGATAGTTATCGGAAGAATCTCCCATTAACCCCTTCATGTCGATAATTTGTTCAGGTGTCAAGCCGTATTTTTCAAAAATCACTTCAGGAGTATATTCAACTAGTTCTGTTACTCCTTTAGTTGTAATTTTTACCGTGATATGATTATCCGCAAGCTGAATCAAGTCCTTATCTCCTGAAAGAACTACAACTTCATATCCTGCTGCTTCCCCTTGTTTAGCAAGAGTACCGATAATATCATCCGCTTCGTATTGGTTCAGACGGTAATGAGGAATTCCCCATGCATCTAAAAGCACGTTAAAATAAGGCATCTGTTCGATAAATTCACCTGGAGTTTTCGAACGCCCTCCTTTGTAATCTGCATACATTTCAGTACGAAAAGTTGTCTTCCCAGCATCCCATGCCACTAACACATGAGTCGGTTTTTCAGAATCTAAAATGGACTTAAACATACGGTGAAATGAATAGAGTGCATTTGTATGTAAGCCATTAGCGTTCTTAAAACGATTTAAATCTAAAATTGAAAAAAATGCGCGGAATGCTAAGCTGCTTCCGTCTACTAATAATAATTTTTGTTTCGCCATAATATGCCTCCTAATTTGTCATTACCAGTGTAACAAATAAACAATTCTATGAACACTAAAAAGAGCGCGATTTCTTCGTCTTTCACACTTAGCTGCACACAAAAAGTCCTGGCAAATGCCAGGACTGAATAAATCAAACTTTAGTTTTGTGTTGGAGAAGTGTTTGATAAGAGTTTTTCATAAGCAGACTCATATTTTTGTACATCCCCTGCACCCATAAAGACAATGACTGCGTCTTTATAATTTAATAACGGAGATACATTATCTAGTGGTAATACTTTCGCTCCACCTTTTACTAATTTTGCTAAATCCTCGATAGAAACATCCCCTGCTTCTTCACGAACAGATGCAAAGATATCACATAAGTATACATGGTCTGCAAGTGATAACACTGCTGCAAACTCTTCTAATAGTGCAATTGTACGAGTAAATGTATGTGGTTGGAAGACCGCCACCACTTCTTTTTCTGGATATTTTTGACGCGCTGCATCTAATGTGGCTTGAATTTCTGATGGGTGGTGAGCATAGTCATCGATAATTGTTACACCATTAATCACTTTTTCAGAGAAGCGACGTTTTACCCCACCAAATGTACTGAATTGCTCAGCTAATTCTTTTGAATCTAATTCATTTAAGTAGTAGAATGCGATAATCGCTAATGCGTTCAAGATGTTATGATTTCCGTACGTTGGAATGTAGAAATGACCGTACAACTCACCTTTAATATAAGCATCGAAGTAGCTTCCTGCTTTTTCTTTACGGATGTTTTTGGCAATCACATCATTATGTTCACCAACACCGTAATAAGTAACAGGTACGATGGCATCTAATGTACGTAATCTTTCATCATCCCCACAAGCGATGATTCCTTTTTTCACTTGTTTACCAAATGCTTCAAAGGCACTTTGAACATCTTCGATATCAGTATAATAATCTGGGTGGTCAAAGTCGATATTTGTCATAATCGCATAGTCTGGACGGTAAGCCATAAAGTGACGTTTATATTCACAAGCTTCCAGTACAAAGTATTCTGAACTTTCAATGCCTTTACCAGTTCCATCACCAATAAGATAACTTGTTGGCTCCATTCCACTTAATACGTGAGCTAATAATCCAGTTGTACTTGTTTTACCGTGAGAACCTGTAATCGCCACACTCTTATAATTTTTCAATAATTCACCAAGGAATTTATGGTATCGAATCACTTCTACTCCTTTTTCACGAGCAGAAACTAATTCTTCGTGACTATCTGGAAAAGCATTCCCAGCAATCACAATTTGCCCTTCCTTAATATTGTCAGCGCTGAATGGTAATAATGTAATTCCAGCCTCTTCCAAACCTTTTTGAGTGAAGAAGTATTGTTCTAAGTCTGACCCTTGCACTTTATAGCCTTCCCCATGTAATACTAAGGCTAATGCGCTCATTCCTGATCCTTTTATTCCCGTAAAGTGATAAATCTTACTTTTATCCATTTTTTCTCCTCGCTTTTCTACTACTGTTTTTTTGGATGAACATATGGCAACTGACGTTCATGTTGCTCCTGTTCCATAATCATCGATAACGATTTTTTCATTGCGCGTCTTTGTTTTCCTGTTAGTGGTTTTTCCGGTTCTTTTCGTCTTTCAACTTTTGTCTCCGGCAAGCCTTCTAACAAGGATTCTTGCACGACTTCAACATCTGATTCTTGTTTGCGTTTAAAGGCTGGAACATAGCCTTTTGTTGCGAAAACTTGGCTTTGTACTGGTTTCTCATAAGAGGTACCATTGTACTCCTTCAAGCGTTTTTCGATCGTATCTTCTTGTTCCTCAACCGATACCAATAAAGCTTCTTCTTTTTCGAATAAAATCAAGTCCGTACTATTTGGCAATAACTCATTTTCTAATTCGCAATAAGAAACTTTTGGTGTCTCTTCTTGTTCTAAACCTCTAGTACTCGAAGGTACCGTACTTGGTTTAAAAGGTTTGCGTTGATTCGTATTCAAATAAGAAGTCCAATCTACACGCGGTTTATATTTTTGATGACCTTCCGTCGCTTTTTCCTTAAATGAACGGAATTGCGCGGGTAATTGATGCTCCTCTTTTTCAATCGGTTGTAAAAGTGCCGCATCAGATCGCTCATCAAAAGGTAGGGATTCTTGTGGAGTCTCATCTTTTCTTGTTGCATCAACTCGCGTCATTTCTTCGACAACTTGATCTTCAAAAGTTTGACCTTGCTTCAAGTAATTCGGAAAAGTACTCTTTTCACGTCTTGATTGCAAAGAAGCGAATGAATCGATTTTCTCGTTAAATGGTTCATTCATGACTCCCTATCCTCCTTTATTGTAAGTTTAATGATTTAAATGGCGTTCCTACTGGAGTCGCATCATCTAATACTAAGATTCCTTTTTTCGCTGGTGCATTTTCTAGTCCTAATTCACGCGCTGAGCAAAGCATTCCATAACTAGCAACACCGCGTAATTCACCTGCCCAAATAATAGCGCCACTTGGCATTACGGTACCAGGTTTTGCTACGACCACTTTTTGTCCTGCTTTAACATTTGGTGCTCCGCAGACGATTTGTAATACTTCAGAGTCACTTACTCGTGTCATTGTAACGTGTAAGTGGTCAGAATCTTCATGATCCACGCAACTTTCAACGTATCCAACAACAAGCGCATCTTCAGGTGTTAAATCTAAAGAAGAAACATCAAATCCTGCTTTTTCAATTAAGCCTTTCACAACTTCTTGTTGCTCGGGTGTTAAAATTTGTTGTCCATCTTCTTCAAATGAAATCACTTCAGAAATCTTTTCAATATTATATCCTAGAACTTCTTTTGATTCACGAACAAAGACTTGAGTCACATTTCCTTTTTTCTCATAGTCAACATCATAGCGACTAGTCGAACCGCACGTTAATAATAACGTATCGCCGATTCCTTTATTATTACAAAAACTTAACCACATAAATTTACCTCTTTATTATTAATTTGTTCTTCCATCTAAAATGGTGTTCACTGTGCTACGATCTAACGCACGGATTGTTTGGATGACCATTTCACGTGCTGCTTCGTAGTCACGAATTGAGAACATTGTTTGATGTGTATGGATATAACGAGCACATACTCCAATCACTGCACTCGGAACTCCTTGATTCATTAAGTGTGCTTTACCAGCATCTGTTCCACCCTGAGAAACAAAGTATTGGAACGGAATATTATGGGTTAATGCTGTATCTTCTAAGAATTCTTTCATACGAGGAAGAGTCACCATACCTGGGTCTAAAATACGTAATAAGAATCCTTGGTCTAAGTGACCAAACGTTTCTTTTGAACCATTAATATCATCTGCTGCTGAGCAATCTACTGCAAAGAATAAATCAGGATTGAACTTCGTCACACTTGGACCCGTTCCACGTAATCCGACTTCTTCTTGGACGTTTGCTCCAGCGATTAATGTATTTGGTAATTCCTCGTCTTTAACAGCTTTCAACGCTTCGAGAACTACTGTACATCCATAACGGTTGTCCCATGATTTAGAAATCATGCGTTTCTTATTCGCCGTCCAAATAGTTTCTACATCCGGAACAATCGTGTCTCCAGGACGGCAGCCATATTCAAGCGCTTCTTCTCTTGAAGTAAATCCAGCGTCAAATAAAATATCCGTTACTTTCACTGCTGGTTGTTGTCCTCCCGCAGCACGTAGCAAGTGAGGCGGAATTGAAGAAGAAATAATTGGGTAGTCACCTTTACGTGTTAATAACGTAAAACGTTGCGCTGAAACTACGTATGGGTTCCATCCGCCTAAAGGACTTACTTTGAACATTCCGTTTGGAGTGATATTTGTCACCATGAATCCAACTTCATCCATATGTGCTGCAATCATAATGCGAGGTGCATCTTCTTCTTTGCTATCACGAACCCCAAAAATTCCACCTAAGCCGTCTTGTTCAACACGGTCTACTAAAGGTGTTAATTCGCTTCTCATAAAGTCACGAATACGGCCTTCATGCCCACTTGTTCCTTTCATTTCTGTTAACGTTTTGATTAATTGTTCTGTTTGAGCTTCCATTGTATCCTCTTCTTTCCTACTTCTATAAAACATCTTATAAACGCGCCAAAAGCTGGAGGGACTCCAGCTTTCTTTGATTATCCAATTTTGTATAAATCAATAACGGCTCCTGTTTTTGCATCTGCATAAAATTCGTATTGGACAAGTTCATCATCTTCCTTGCGAGTCACCCCGCCATAATACACTTCCCCATAAAATTCTGGGCTATCCACGAATACAGGTTCCATTTCAATCCAAGAGCCTTCGATGGTTCCTACGACTTGAAATAATTTACGTACATTTTGAACAATAACATCTCCATTGACATTTCTGCGTTCAAACCATTTTGAAGTGACCCATGCTCCAATAACAGCACCTGCTGCTAGAAGGAAACTTGCGCCTTTGAAACTATTTTTTGATCCCATATGAATCAGGCTCCTTTATTTGTTATTCAGGTTGTTTAAAAGCTTTTCTCTCTTGTGGAAAAATTACTTCCACACGATAAATCGGATGACCTTTTGCTGAAAATTTCTCTTCATATTCTGTCATCACATTTCCTGGAAATTCCACTTGATGTAAATCTAACCAAACTTGTTTTAACACAAGTCCGAATTGTGAGAATGAAGCAAGGCTGTATTCAAACAATCCTCGGTTATCTGTCTTGAAGTGTAATTCTCCAAATGATGGTAAAACTTTTTCATATCCGACTAAGAAACTCTCATGAGTCAAGCGACGTTTTGCATGACGTTTCTTTGGCCATGGATCCGAGAAGTTTAAGTAAATTTGGTCTACTTCACCATCTTCGAAGTAATCCGTTACTTGTCCACCGTTCACATGTAATAATTGTAAGTTTGGAACATCTGCTGCAAGAGCTTTTTCAAGCGCGACCACTAGGACACTTTCTTGAATTTCAATTCCAATATAGTTAATGTTTGGGTTTTGTCGAGCCATACCGCTCACGAATTGGCCTTTCCCAGAACCAATCTCGATATGGATTGGATTGTTATTGCCAAAACGCTCAT
>CAUVJW010000022.1:0-16139 GCA_963552295.1 uncultured Streptococcus sp.
TATTTATCTTCTTGCTTGGATTAATCTTTGCCTTACTTGAAAATGATGAAGTCGCTAAACGAATCATTATCGGTATGAAGAGTGTAAACCAAGTAATGATTGAAAAATTTCTTGGGGGTTTAACAGTTGTTGGAATAATCGTTGGCATCAACTTACTATTCGTGGCCATTGTGGCACCAAGCTTCTATATTAGTGCGGGTGCTCCAAAGGCATTAATGCTCACTTTCGCGTCAGCACTTACAGCCTATGCACTGGCATTCTTATGCTCGGTCATTATCGGGGATAACACGTATGGTTATTCTGCAGCAAGTACGGTAGTGGGGATGGGAGTATCCTTTATCTCAGGGATTTTCGTGCCGCTCGAATTACTGAATCCAGTAGCCATTAGCATCGCGAAATTCTTCCCAGTGTATTATGTCATCACTGCAACCGAAAACCCATCGCTAGAATTCTCAAGCTATGCCATGAACCTTGGAATGGTCCTCTTATTCGGAATCTTGTATGCAGCACTAGCCTTTAGCATCCAACATATCCGGACAAGACAATTCGGCCTCACCCTCCGCAAAGCCTAAGCCTTACTTATAAAAAGAGAAGAAGCCTCGTCGTTTCGCGGCCACTTCCATCCTATTCACCTTCCAAAAATAAGAGGGAAATACAAAGGTTTTAGCACCTTTAAAAAGATTGGAGGGGCAAATTGAACAAAATAAATAAAAAAAGATTACGAAGAATCTTGCGGATTTTATAATCG
The DNA here is from genome assembly GCA_963552295.1 of uncultured Streptococcus sp. GTDB lineage: Bacteria > Bacillota > Bacilli > Lactobacillales > Aerococcaceae > Granulicatella. The sequence goes on from CAUVJW010000022.1 coordinate 749, forward strand.
CAGTAACGGGGAATCGTATCGAATGTGAATTACGCGGAGTAAGGACGAGTCCTGTACTCCGCGTTTGAAGCTTCGAAGGTGCAAGACTACAGGCTTGCACCGGTGCCCCGTAACAGCGATTATAAAAATAATCCGCAGGGATTCGCAGTAATCTTTTTAGTATATTTGAACGCAAGTTCAATTTGCCCTATCCCAAGCTGTTTTTCAAGAGCACCAAGTACAAAACAATTTGCATTAGGGTTCCAATCGTATTTCTTTTATTTTTGTCAGGTTTGGTCTAGAATAGATAGATAAGGTAAAAAGGGGTGAATATTATGGAAATGGAACGCATTAACGACGATACATTCTTGTTGCGTATCGAGAACCAAGATCTAATCGACCGTGGTACATCAATACCTGAATTACTTGGAAATCCAGGCGAAATCGAAGGCTTTTTCCATAGTATTTTAGAGGAGATGGGCGTCTTGAATCAATTCGAAGATTCAGACGGTTTGAGCTTCCAAATCATGCCAAATCCAGACGGTCTAGAACTCTATGTCACACGTATTGTGGACATGGGAGATGAATCGACAGACGAGCGTATGGTGCGAAATATCGTGGATACGATTCAACATTCTCTAACAGATCGTATTGGGAAGAAGCGTAAAGAGGAAAAAGAAGAAGGAAAAATTTCTCCAAAACCAGTCATTAATACGGAAGATAAATCTTCAACATTGAAACCAATCGATGTAACAGTTGTCTTTGAAGACTTCGAAGATTTTGTCTCAATGGCAAAAGAAGCATCAGGCGAATTTGACCAATCGGTTCTTTACCGTTACAGCGGACATTACTTCTTACATGTTTTCCATCAAGTAGAAAAACCAGAAGAAGTGGCTTCAAAAATGGCGCTTATCCGCGAGTACGCTGAGTTCTCAAGAATTTCATGGGAAGTATTAAAAGAATACGGCGAAGTGATTATGCCAGAAGCAGCCTTGGAAACAGGTAAACAATATTTCTAAAAACCAAAAAGAGTTGAGCAGTCGACTCTTTTTTTGATACAAAGGAGTAATCAAAATGAATGAAACTATCAAAACACAACTCAATCACCGTACGATTCGTGCGTTTGAAGACAAACCTTTAACAAAAGAGGAAGTGGATTTACTTGTAGAAGTGGCGCAAAGAACAGCTTCAAGTATGTACTTACAAGCCTATTCGATTATTAGTGTAACGGATCCAGAATTGAAGAAGGAATTAGCCGCTGTGAGTGGGCAACCTTATGTGGCGACTAGCGGACATTTATTCGTGTTTGTGGTTGACCAACGTCGTAACACGGAGATTGCTAAAGCTCTAGGGCAAGAAGTGGGCGTTCAAGGTAGCGCAGACCGTTTCGTATCTGGATTAACGGATGCGGTGATTGCAGCTCAAAACGTAGTTGTGGCAGCAGAATCTCTAGGAATGGGGGCTGTTTACCTCGGTAGTTTCTTTAACGATACAGCTAAAGTCGTTGAGTTGTTAAACTTACCAAAATATACGTATCCTGCGATTGGGCTTGCTGTGGGCTGGCCGGATCAAGAGCCTCAATTAAAACCACGCCTTCCAAAAGAAGTAATTCATATGGAAAATGGCTACAAAGACCTTGAGAATCATTTGGAAGAATTAAAAGAGTATGATGCGACAGTGACAGAATACTACGACCTTCGTGATGCGAATCGTCGTGTAGATGCCTTTACAAAACAAGTTTCTACGAAATATCACACGCTTGGTGCAAAACGTGTGGAAATGTTCGATGTACTAAAAGCACAAGGGTTCCTAACAGAAGAATAAAAAAGAAGACAAGAAATCGTCGTTTCAACGATTTCTTGTCTTTATTTGTTTTATTGAATGTTTAATGAATCAAGGACTGATTGTTTCATGCCTTCGATTGAAAGAACTTTTGTATGACGAATTGGCGCATCCAATACGCTTGTAACAGCTGTTGGAATGGCAATGCCGCTTTCTTGTTGAATGGCATCCATGAGTTCTGCGTCAGATTGATTTGTATCCACGTCTAGAGCTGAAAGAACGCTTTGCGGGAATTTGTATGGACTAGCAGTCGATACCACCACTGTAGGAGTTACGTCTCCTGTTTCTTTCTTATATTTCGTATACACAGCATCTGCGACCGCAGTGTGTGGATCTAATAAATAATGCTCGTTCGTGAATACATCATGAATCGTTTGAGCCGTTTCTTCTTGGCTAGCACGGTTTCCGTAAAATTGTTGGAATAGAGCTGTATCTGTATTTGGAACAGAGTAGCTTCCGTTTTCTTTTAGAGAAGTCATTAGAGCATTTGTTTCCTTCGAGTTACGTCCTGTTAATTCGAAGATGAAACGTTCAAGGTTACTTGAAACAAGAATATCCATGCTTGGAGAACTTGTTAATTTAAATTCACGTAGTCTGTTGTATGTTCCTGTTTGGAAGAAATCAACAAGTACATCATTTTCGTTTGAAGCACAGATGAGTTTATTGATTGGAACACCGATACCTTTTGCATAGTAGGCTGCTAGGATGTTACCGAAGTTACCCGTTGGAACCACAACGTTCATTGGCTCGCCAATTGCAAGAGTGCCGTCTTTCACTAATTGTGCATACGCGAATACGTAGTACACGATTTGTGGGCAAAGACGTCCGATATTAATCGAGTTTGCAGAAGAGAATTGGAATCCTTTTTCTGCTAGTGTTGCGTTTAGTTTTTTATCCGCAAATAACTCTTTCACTTTTGTTTGTGCATCATCGAAGTTTCCTTCTACACCATATACAAAAGTGTTGTCGCCTGCTTGTGTCACCATTTGGCGTTCTTGAATCGTACTTACGCCACCTTTTGGATAAAAGACGATGATGTTTGTATGAGGAACATCTGCGAAACCTGCAAGTGCAGCTTTACCAGTGTCTCCTGATGTCGCTGTTAAAATGACGATTTCTTTATCTGATTGATTTTTCTTTGCTGCAGTTGTGAGGAGATATGGCAAGATGGAAAGAGCCATGTCCTTGAAGGCGATAGTTCTTCCGTGGAAAAGTTCCATGAAATGACGGTCGCCAACTTTCTTCACTGGTGCGATTTCTTTTGTATCAAATGTTGTATCGTACGCTGAATGCACGCAGTTTGTAATTTCTTCTTTTGTAAAATCTGTTAAAAATGCAGATAAAATTTCGATGGCAATTTCTTGATAGCTTTGAGTTTTTAACACTTCCCAGTCCAGAGTCACTTCTGGGAGGGCAGTCGGTACATATAAACCACCGTCTTCAGCAATTCCTTTTAAAATGGCTTGCGAAGCTGTAACGCGGTTGTTTGTGTCTCGTGTACTAATGTATTGAATTGTGGACACTTGAGTCCCTCGCTTTCTAAAATTTCGTTGCGCTCATTGTACCATAAATCGCGCTCTGAACACAAAACACAGGCACATTTCGGCTGTAAATTCTAAAAGGGATGCTCAAGATTTAAAGGAAAAGATTTCAAACCAAAAAATGAAAATTTAATTAAATTTTGAAGGGCAATCTATTGAAAACAAATTGAAAGATTGATACACTATTTATAGTAATTCGTAGCTAATTACTTGTCTTTGAGAGGTCCTCAAAGGCGGTTTTTTATTATCTAAATTCATTAAAAAGGAGTGAAAAAATGCTAAAACAGATTATTCCGTTTTTTAGTAAGTATAAAAAATATCCTTTCTTAGCGTTTTTTGCCATCTTAATCGAGGTGCTCTGTGAAGTAGCGCAACCGATTATTATGAAGCAAATTATCGACGAAGGGATTCCAAATAAAGACTTAGGCTATATTGTGCAACAAGGATTCATTATGGTTCTAGTTGCGATTGTGTCTCTTTCTGCGGGTGTTCTTGGTGCAAAATTTGCATCGATTGCCGGTACTGGGGTAGCAGCAGAATTACGTTCTGCTGAGATGAAGAAGATTCAAGCTTTCTCATTTAAGAATATTGATCACTTCTCAAATGCTTCCTTAATTACGCGTATGACAAGTGACGTGAACAACATTCAAAATACATCCATTATGACGATGCGTATTTTAGCGCGTGCACCAATGATGTTTATCTTCGCGATTTTCTTTGCGGTAAGTATCAATGCGCAATTATCGCTTGTCTTCATGGTTGCAGTTCCAATCTTAGTACTTTCATTAGCGCTTATCATTTCTACAGCATTTCCTCGCTTTAGAAAATTACAACAAGCAACAGACGGCATCAACCGTACATTACAAGAAAACTTTATCGGAATTCGCGTTGTAAAATCATTCGTACGTGAAACGTTCGAAAAGAAAAAATTCGGTAAAGAAAACTCTACCTTTAGAGAACGTGCCTTACATGCGATGTATGTCGTGATGTGGAATAACCCAATCATGCAATTAACGATTTATGCGGTAACGATTGCGGTGATGTGGTTCGGTGGTGGACTCGTTATTAGTGGAACGATGACAACAGGGGACCTTATCAGTTTCATTTCTTATATCACACAAATCTTGATGTCACTGATGATGATTTCATTCGTATTCGTAATGTTAACCATGACAAAAGCATCTATGGAGCGTATCTTCGAAGTGTTAGATACAAACATCGATGTGGAAGAACCAGAATTCCCAATTACAGTTGACAAAGTTTACGGTGAAGTGGAATTTGATCATGTTCATTTCTCTTACGGAAAACAACAAGATGAAGAAGTATTAAGTAATATTAACTTCAAGATTAAACCAGGTGAAGTGTTCGGGATTATCGGGCCAACTGGTTCAGGGAAATCTTCTCTTGTACAGTTGATTCCTCGACTCTACGACACAACTGCTGGAACGGTTCGTGTGGGTGGACATGATGTACGCGAGTATCGTTTTGCAGATTTACGTCAAAACGTATCCATGGTATTACAAAAGAATACGTTATTCTCTGGAACGATTCGTGAGAACCTCTTATGGGGAAATCCAGACGCTACAGAAGAAGAGATGATTCAAGCGGCGAAACACGCTCAAGCTCATGACTTCATTATGGAAATGCCAGATGGATACGACACTCGTGTAGAACAAGGTGGTTCAAACTTCTCGGGTGGACAAAAACAACGTCTTACAATTGCACGTGCGATGCTACGAAAACCAGCCGTGTTAATCTTAGACGATTCAACATCAGCGGTCGATACAGCGACTGACTCGAAAATCCGTGAAGCGTTCTTCAACCATTTACCAGATACAACGGTGATTATTATCGCTCAACGTATTTCATCAATCCAAGGTGCAGACAATATTCTTGTATTAGATGATGGTAAAGTAAATGGACTTGGAACACACGAAGAGTTAATGGAAACAAACGACTTGTATCGTGATATTTACGAAACCCAAATGAAAGGAGCCAAAGGAGATGAGTAAACAAAAAGGACCAAAACGTCCAGAAAATATGAAACAAACTTTGGCAGACTTATGGGGGTATTTATGGAAGAGTAAATGGACTCTTGCAGTAGTTGTAGTCTGCTTAATCATTTCAAGTGCATCCGGAATTATCGGGACGTATGCGATTCGTCCGTTAATCAATGATTTTATTGAAACAGGGGATTTAGCCGGATTAGCGAAAATGCTTGGCTTTATCGCGATTGTCTATGTACTTGGCGCAACAGCCAGCTACTTCTCAGCACGTTTAATGGTAACGGTGGGACAAAATACCATCGAAAAAATGCGTGCAGATTTATTCAACCATATTCAAAGCTTGCCAATTCGTTTCTTTGATACGAATAAGCACGGGGACTTAATGTCTCGCTTCACAAATGACTTTGAAAATATTCAAAATGCGTTTAACAACAGTATGTTAATGATTATCAGCTCAACGCTTCAATTAGTATTGACGTTTGTGATGATGGTCATCCTTTCACCGATCTTAACTGTGCTTCTGATTGCGATGGTATTCTTGATGTTCCAAATCGTGAAGAAACTAGGGGTAAAATCAGGAAAACAATTCGCTGCGCAACAAGCGATTCTAGGACAAGTGAATGGATTCGTGGAAGAGCATATTGAAGGACAAAAAGTGGTTAAAGTATTTAACCACGAACATAAAGTGCTGGATGAATTCAATAAACTCAACACTGAACTTCAAGAAGCTGCCAATAACGCACAATTCTACTCAAGTATCATGTTCCCAATCTTAGGAAACATCAGTTATGTGAACTACGCGATTACTGCAGCGGTTGGTGGATACTTGGTTATTATTAACTCGATGGACATCGGGGGACTTGCCTCATTCCTACAATTCTCAAGAACGTTTGCGCAACCTCTTGGTCAAATGTCGCAACAAATGAACGTGCTTCTTAGTGCGATGGCCGGGGCAGAACGTATCTTTGCCATTCTTCGTGAAGAACCTGAAGTCGATGAAGGAACGGTTACTTTGGACCAACGCGATCCAAAACAATGGTACTGGGTGGATGGTGACAAACGTATTCCAGTTGTCGGAAATATTCAACTGCACAATGTTGACTTTGGATATGTGCCAGGAGTGCGTATCTTAAAAGATATCAATGTTTGGGCTGAACCAGGATTGAAAGTAGCCTTTGTAGGGGCAACTGGTGCTGGTAAAACGACCATCACAAACTTAATCAACCGTTTCTATGAAATTGATTCTGGGGTCATTACATTTGATGAGATTCCAGTAACGAAGATTAAGAAAGATGACTTACGTAAGACAATTTCGATTGTATTGCAAGACACACATTTATTTACTGGAACAATTGCGGATAATATTCGCTACGGTAATTTAGACGCGACTGATGATGAAGTGATTAAGGCGGCGAAACTTGCGAATGCCCACAGCTTTATCAAACGTCTTCCTCAAGGATACCAAACAGAAATTACAGGGGACGGAGAAGGCTTGTCACAAGGTCAACGTCAATTACTTGCGATTGCGCGTGCTGCCGTTGCGAACCCTAAAGTGTTAATTCTTGATGAAGCAACAAGCTCAATCGATAGCCATACTGAAGCGTTAATTTCACGTGGTATGGACCAATTGATGGAAGGCCGTACTTCATTTGTAATTGCGCACCGTTTATCTACGATTCGTAATTCGGATGTGATTATGGTAATGGATCACGGTGAGATTATCGAACGCGGCGACCATGAGAGCCTTATGGACAAACGTGGCGTTTACTACAAACTATACACAGGCCAAATCGAACTCGATTAGTGCACAAATAATAGAAAAGAGATCCTTCGGATATTTTTATAGTAACTACAATAGCTGTACCGGAGTGAGCCTAGAGTCTCACTTCCTATCGATTCTCAAACGGACGCCATGGATTAAAATCCTTAGCGTCCGTAATTCAAATCAATTACACTCGCTATTGTTGTTACTATAAAATCCGAAGGACTTTTTTTCTTTAGCGCAAATGACTAGGCATTGCCTTTATATAGTTGTAGTATTTTAAATACTAGAGCTTTCGGACGTTTTTATAATAGCTGTAATGAGGCACTGGATTGAGTCTATGGTCTCAATCACTACCGAGCTTCAAAGAGGGAGTAGGGAATAAATTCCTTACTCCCTCTATTTCACATCGGTTGCTACTTCCCATTACTGCTATTATAAAGTCAGAAAGGGCGCAGTATTTTTTGTTTAGCAATAGATTTGTGCTGTGTATAGTTGTAGTGCGAATAAAGGCAGCAGAAAAGAGACAATGTTTGGATGTTTTTCAATCCAAATGTCTCTTTTTCTTTTGTATAAATGAAATGTGATTTGACTTTGTATAGTTGTATCCAAATGGAAAAGTAGAATGCGGCGCTTGTGAATTTGGTGAATTTTTTTCAAAAAAATACGTTGAAAGGGCTTAAATATAGATAAAATAGACATTTGCGACCTATACAGTACTTTGTAAAAATGTAAATTTGTGCTCGTGAGAGGAAATTATTTGCAATAAAAATTTAGGTATGTTACTATGTTTCGGCAGTCAAAAATGAAAGGAAGAGATAAATGAAAAAAATATCTGCAAAATTATTAGTTATCGTAACTTTATTAGGTCTAGTAGGGCTATTCTCAAATACAGTAGCGCAAGCGGCAACTCTAGAAGTGCTTACTGTAAATATCACTGATTTAACAAAAGAACAACGTGAGGCGATTCAACCAGGTGAGTCTACTCCTGCAAAAGAAGGAGAACGTACTTTATTAGTCTATGTATACGACAAAAACGCATGTCAATTAGCGCCAGCATTACCAGAAACTGGTACAGGTTCTCAAGCAATGATGATGGTTGCTGGAATCGTAGCATTAACAGGTGCTGCATACTTCTTAGTAACAAACAAAAATGGTAAGAAGATGGTATTAATGGCAGGTCTTGTATTATCAGGAGCAGTTGCTGCAACATCAGTTGTATCTGCAAATGAAACATTATCAGATGACAGCTGCTATAAATATGTAGGATTCATCCGTGAGTCTGGTGAAACAACAACAGAGTCAACAACTTCAACAGAAGCTACTACAGAAGCTACAACAGCAGAATCTACAGAAGCAACTACAACAACTGAAGCGACTACTGAGTCAACTACAGAGTCTACTACAACAACAGAATCAACAACGACTACAGAGTCAACAACGACTACTGAAGCAACAACAACTACTACGACAGAAGAAACTACAATTGGTGGTGCCGAAGTCTATCCTAATGATCACTTATAATTTAGGTTAAAAAGCAACTGACGAAGGAAACTTCGTCAGTTTTTTTGTACCTGATTTTAGAGGTGAGTAAGAGGGAATTTGAAAAGTTTGTGAATTTACACAAGGATTGTTTGAGTTCGTTGGAGAATTATGTGATAATATAATGGAATATGAGTATAGATAGGAGAAAATGCATGAAGGGAATAACTTTTAAATTAGCGACATTCATCATGTTATTGGGACTTTTCGGAATTTATACGAATCCATTAGTAGAAGCATCACAGCCAGAAGTGGTTACTGTGCAATTTAATGATTTAACCCCACAGCAGAAAGAACAGATTCAAAAGGGTGAACCAAACTATGAAGCTCTTGATGGGGAACGAGTGATCCTCGTGTATGATTACAATAAAGAAGTATGTCAATTACCGAAGACCGGAACTGATTCGACGATGATAATGCTTAGTCTAGGTATCTTGGCGTTGACAGGAGCTGGGTATTTTCTAGTTACTAATAAAAACGGAAAGAAATTTATTTTAATTGTAGGTTTGGTATTGTCTGGTACTGCTGCGAGCACAAGCTTAGTTTCAGCAGGGTCGTCATTCGTTGAAGAAGAATGTACAATTTATATTGGTTATATTATTGAGAAGAATACGACTACAACCACTGAATCTTCAACGACTGCTGAAGTGACAACGGAAGCAACGACTGAAACAACGACGGAAGAACCGAAGACTACAACGACTGAAGCTACAACGGAAACGACTACTACTGAAGAAACAACAACTGAACAAACATATACAGTAGTACCAACGGACCATTTTTAAAAGTAACTGACTGTTTCTAAAAATTTCCTCTTAAGTGACGAAAGTTGGTTATGAATCTAATCCACTAATTTTGCAATCTAAAAATAGATACAGTACAATAGTGGGCTATTAAGAAAAAAGGGGGAATGCATAGCTTGAAAAAAATATCTAAATTATTAGTAGCGACTTTATTAACTTTTATCATCGGTGTAACGGTATCTTCAACTACTGAAGCTGCAACAGTACACTATGTAGATTATGACAAAACAACTGAAAACGTAAGAAAAGAAATTAAACAAGGTAAACCGACTGAGGCTGACTTGAAAGATGGTTCGCACGCGGTTTATGTATATAGAAAGAATAATACTTGTGGCGTATCGATTCCAAAACGAGGTCCGGAATTACCAAATACTGGTACAGTAGCAAACACTGTTTCAGCAGTTTTTGCAGTTGTGTTAGTAGCAGGTGGTCTGTACTTAGTGAAATCAAACAAGATGCGCAATATTGCTAAAACAGTTTTAGTACTTGGTGGCTTAGGAACGTTCTTTGCTTTTCAAGGGGAAGTTTTAGCAGCAGATAGCTCAATCCTAGGTCAAATCATTGAACAAATGAACTTAGATCCTGAGGAAATCGATTGCTATGACTACGTTGGTTTCTATATTTCAGAAGAGACTACGACTGCTGGAACAACGACAACAGTTGTGACGACAGAATCAACAACAACGACTGAAACAACAACGGAAGAACCAACAACAACAACAGAAGCAACGACAACCACTGAAACAACAACGACAGAAGAGCCTACAACTCAAACGCAGGCAACAACTTCTACAGAACCCTATACTGTAGCACCAACTGATCGTTTATAATGAATCAAGAGTCCGGATATGATCCGGGCTTTTTTCATTTTCTAAGTCCAATGAAAAGGCAGAGAAAGAACAAGTGCAAGGTGGTAGAATTAATTGCTTTTTAAAATGGAATACAGTAGGATGAGCTGTAACGAAAAAATAGAGGGAGATGAATCGATGAAGAAATTTACGAAGATTTTATTAGCAACGTTAGCAACAGTAATACCAGGAGTCAGTGTAGCAACGCCTGCATCTGCCGCAAGTGTGAATTATGTTGATTATGATAAGACAACTGAATCCATTAGAAAAGATATCAAACAAGGTAAACCTACTGAAGCAGATGTACAAGCTGGATCGCAAGTAACTTTTGTTTATAAGAAAAACGGAACTTGTGGTGTATCGACGCCAAAACATGAAAAAGAATTGCCAAGTACAGGTACAGCAGAAAATACAATTACGTTTGTATTCTCAATTATTTTAGTAGCTGGTGGTTTATACTTAGTGAAATCAAACAAATTTTCTCGAGTTGCCAAAACTGTTTTAGTACTTGGAGGAGCAGGAGCGTTCTTTGCGACTCAAGTTGAAGTTTTAGCAGCGGACAGCTCAATTCTTGGTCAAGTAGTTGAACAAAATGATTTAACGCCTGAACAAGTTAATTGTTATGACTATATTGGATACTACATTACAAGTAGTTCAACTACACAAGAAGAAACAACAACTTTAGTAACGACAGAGTCAACTACTGAAACTACAACAGAAGAGCCAACAACGACTACTGAAGCAACAACAACTACAACTACAACGACGACAGAGGAACCAACTACACAGACTGAAGCAACAACTTCGACAGAGTCTATAACAGTTGCGCCGATTGATTATTTATAATAGAAGATAAAGACCGGAGTTAATGACTTCGGTCTTTTTATTCGTTAACCGAGTGAAAGTTGCGTTTTGAATTTCGATACAGTATACTCCTGAAGGTATAAAGTTAAGGGGGAAATTTATTTTGAAAAAAATCAGTTCAAGAATTTTAGTGTTACTAATGATGATTGGAGTGTTTGGGTTATTGTCAAATACGGTTACTCAAGCAGCGGCTCCAGAAGTAGTTACTGTAAATATCGCTGATTTAACGAAAGAACAACGTGAAGCGATTCAACCTGGCGAGCCAACTCCAGCAAAAGAAGGCGAACGTACTTTATTAGTATATGCGTACGATAAAAACGCATGTCAATTAGCACCAGCATTACCAGAAACTGGTACTGGTTCGCAAGCATTGATGATGGTTGCTGGAATCGTAGCTTTAACAGGAGCAGCCTACTTCTTAGTATCAAACAAAAATGGTAAGAAGATGGTATTAATGGCAGGTCTTGTATTATCAGGAGCGGTAGCTGCAACATCAGTAGTTTCCGCTGACGAAAAACAATCAGAAATGAACTGCTATCGCTATGTAGGATTCTCCCATGAGTCTGGTGAAACAACTACAGAGTCAACAACTTCAACAGAAGCGACTACTGAAGCGACAACAGCAGAACCTACTGAAGCAACTACAACTACAGAAGAGACTACTGAGTCAACAACTACAACGACTACTACCACAACCACAACAGAAGAGCCTACAACTGAGGCGCCGACACCTGGTACAACATCATCAGCACCACAAGTGGTTGCTCCGAATGATCATTTATAAGAATAGAGAAGGATTGTTAAATTAAGTTTTAACAATCCTTTTATTATTGGAAAAGATCTTACGGAGATAAAAAAGACTCGGAATTTTTCGGAACAGCTTTGGAAACATTTGGAAATAAATGTTTCCAAAAAGTTCCTTTTGAGGGAAAAAAGCTATAAATATGTTAAAAAGTATATAAGATAATGGAAAATATTTGAAATATATTCAAAGAAACATTATAATTTAAACATAAAATTTAAGGAGGAAAATCAGATGAAAAACAAATGGTTAAAACTATGTGCTGTAGTAGTAATGTTATTTGCTTTTGTTGGAATGTCCGCTTCTAAAGTAGCGAATGCTGAGACTCCTCAAGTGCAATCAGTAAACATTGCTGATTTAACGAAAGAACAACGTGAGGCGATTCAATCAGGTGAACCAACTACACCTGCACTGGCTGGCCAAGCGACATTGTACGTTTATGAGTTGGATAAAGGGAAATGCCCATTAGGCGACACTTTACCACATACGGGATCATCTTCGACAACAATTCTAGCGGTTCTTGGTATCGTATCATTATCAGGAGCAGCTTACTTCTTAGTTTCGAATAAGAAAGCTAAGAAAACAATCTTAATGATTGGATTAGTAGCATCGGGGACAGCGGCAGCAACAACTTCAGTTTCTGCAGTAACTCCATATGAACAAAGTCTAATCGACATGGGTTGTTATAGATATGTAGGATTCATTCGCGAGGACGTTTCAACAACGACTGAAGGAACAACTTCAAGCCAAGCGACAACAGAAGCAGCGACAACTGAAGAAGTAACGACAGAAGAAACAACAGTTGAAACAACAACGACTACTGAATCAACGACTGCTGAAACGACAACAGAAACAGCACCGACTCAATCCGTTGAGCCAATTACAGTAGCACCAACTGACCACTTATAATATAAGAGGAAATAGGAAGGCTGACAAAGGAAACTTTGTCAGTCTTTTTTTAGTTAAGAGTCTATTAACATTTCAGAACAGGCTCTTTCTCTTTGCATTCGTTCTATGCTATAATGACGGGGAGACTAGAAAGGATGAGTTTATTACATGATTACTTTAAAATCAAAACGCGAAATTGATGCGATGGAAGAATCAGGTGCGCTTTTAGCATCGATTCATGTGCAACTTCGTGATTTTATTAAACCTGGTGTCACTACTTGGGACATCGACCAATTTGTTCAAAAGAAAATCGAAGAAGCGGGTGGTTCAGCGCCGCAGATTGGATACGAGGGGTATAAATACGCAACATGCCAAAGTATTAATGACGAAATCTGTCACGGATTCCCACGTCGTAAACCATTAAAATCAGGCGACTTAGTAAAAGTGGATTTCTGTGTGGAACTTAAAGGTGCTTTGTCAGACTCTTGCTGGAGCTATATTGTTGGAGAAAGTACTCCAGAAATTGATCATTTATATGAAGTAACAAAGAAAGCTTTATATTTAGGAATTCAACAAGCAAAAGTTGGCAATCGTATTGGGGATATCGGTCACGCGATTCAAACTTATGTTGAGAGTGAAGGTTTATCGGTTGTTCGTGACTTTATTGGACACGGAATTGGGCCAACGATTCATGAAAGCCCAGCAGTTCCTCACTACGGCGAACCTGGAAAAGGCCTTCGCTTGAAAGAGGGAATGGTCATCACTATTGAACCGATGGTGAATACTGGTACTTGGAAAGCAGAAATGGAAAGTAATGGTTGGACAGCTCATACATTAGATGGTGGACTAAGCTGCCAATTTGAACATACATTGGCTATTACAAAAGATGGTCCACGTATTTTAACATTACAAAAAGATCACGTAGAAGATGTGTTGAACTAAGGGAGGAAGCAAAAATGGCAATTTTAGTAACAGGTGGAGCAGGGTATATCGGTTCTCATACAGTTATCGAATTAGATAAAGCTGGATTTGAGGTTGTGATCGTTGACAACTTCTCAAACAGCTCGCCAGAAGTATTAAATCGTTTAAAAACAATCACAGGAAAAGATTTCCCTCTATATGAAGGAGACATTCTTGATCGTGATTTCTTAGTATCTGTTTTTGAAAAAGAAAACATTGATTCAGTAATTCATTTCGCAGGGTTCAAGGCTGTGGGAGAGTCTGTTGAAAAACCTTTAGAATACTATCACAACAACATTACAGGAACATTAGTATTATTAGACGTAATGCGTCAATTTAACGTAAAAGACATCGTGTTCAGTTCAAGTGCAACAGTATATGGTATGAACAATGTGGTTCCTTTTAAAGAAGAAATGCCAACAAGCGCAACAAACCCTTATGGTTACACAAAAGTAATGCTTGAACAAATCTTAAATGACGTTGCTTTCTCAGATAGCGACTGGTCAGTCACAAACTTACGTTACTTCAACCCAATCGGAGCGCATGAAAGTGGCCTAATCGGAGAAGCTCCAAACGGAATTCCAAACAACTTAATGCCATACATCACTCAAGTGGCTGTTGGTAAACGCGAATTCTTAAGCGTATTTGGAGACGACTACGATACACATGATGGTACTGGGGTTCGTGACTACATCCACGTTGTTGACTTGGCTCGTGGGCACGTACTTGCGGTTAAAAACAATGCAGCTCAAAAAGGTGCAAAAGTCTTTAACTTAGGTACTGGTATTGGATACAGTGTATTAGATTTAGTAAAAGCATTTATCTCAGAAAACGGAGTGGATATTCCTTATAAAATTGCACCTCGTCGTGCAGGGGATATCGCAACTTGTTATGCGGATGCTTCTAAAGCAAAAGAAGTGCTAGGATGGGTAGCGGAAAAGAACTTGAATGATATGGTTCGAGACTCATGGAACTGGCAAAAGAAAAATCCAGAGGGCTATTAGAAATACTTTTTATTACCGCTGAAAACAGAATTAAAAGAACTCCTTTGGAGTTGTTATTATGGCAGAAATGGTAGGATATCGGCTTGAGTCTGAGGTCTCAAGCCTACCAAGCTTCAAAGGGAGAGTAACGAATGATCGTAACTCTCCCTAGTTCACATTGGTTATAAGTTCCTACCATTGCCATAATAACTCCAAGGAGTTCTTTTTTGCGTATTTCTAATAGCCCTCTGCGAGGGAAGGGGAATGGTGCTAAGACTTTGTTGGAATTGTTATTGTGGCAAGAATAGTAGGATACCGGTTTGAGCCTAAGGTCTCAAACCTACCAAGCTTCAAAGGGAGAGTAACGAATGACCGTAACTCTCCCTAATTCACATTGGTTATAAGTTCCTACCATTGCCATAATAACTACAAGGAGTTCTTTCTTTTTTGAAAACAATCAAGGGGGTTCTAATAGCCCTCTCTGGAGGAAAAAAGAAACAGCTATTACGAATTCAATCGTAATAGCTGTTTTGTTTATCTTCTTACTCGTTTTAGTGCTTCTTTGAAGAGT
>CAUVJW010000023.1:0-15578 GCA_963552295.1 uncultured Streptococcus sp.
GAAAAGCATTTGGAAAACCACCAGAAGACTTATTCTTAACATTCTCATCTGAAACTGGTGAAGGAGTAGAGAAAGCTTGGGCGTGGATTGAAGAATTTATTGCCGACTAAAAAAAACAAGTGATACCGTATACGGTATCACTTGTTTTATTTGAAGAGAAAAAAGAATAGACTTTTGAGGAAAATGAAACTCGGTCCATTGCATTAAATCGCGAATTGTGATATATTATATGCTGTATCATTAGGCGTAGTGTATGGAGGGAGTTTTTTTATGAGTCAACGATTATCAAAAGAAACGATTCAAAGTATACAATCGCAAGTGAATATTCTCGATATTGTAGGGCAGTTTGTCCAATTGAGAAAGCAAGGAAAGAGCCTTTTTGGCCGTTGTCCTTTCCATGATGAAAGAACACCTTCGTTTACCGTCACAGAAGAAAAACAGTTATTCCACTGTTTTAGTTGTGGACGCGGAGGAAATGTTTTTAACTTCATGCAGGAATTGGAAAGTTTATCTTTTCCAGAATCGGTTGTTAGGGTAGCAGAACTTGCACATATTCCTCTCGATGTAGAAATCCCTTCTAGCCAACAAGCAATTCCTCAAAAAGAGAGAAAATTGTTTGCGGCACATGAAAAAGCGAGTGAGTTTTACTCGCACGTCCTATTTAATACAAAAGGTGGACAAGAAGCACTTCATTACTTAACGGAACGTGGTTATACGATTGATACGTTAAAAGAATTTGGATTTGGGTTCTCGTTAAAAGACCGCACGCAGCTGACACAGCTATTACAAGATTTAGAGCTAACAGAACAAGAAATGGAAGCGACAGGTCTATTCGTTGAAAGTCAATCAGGGTTCTTTGATCGTTTTAATCAGCGAATTATGATTCCTCTCCGTAATGAACATGGACAAATCGTTGGTTTCTCTGGACGTGTGTTGCCAGGTTATTCGGATGAGTTCGCTTCCCAGGCTAAATATTTAAATAGTCCTGAAACACCGCTCTTTGCGAAAAGAAATTTCTTATTTAACTTTGATTTAGCAAAGAAGAATATTCGTAAAGAAAATAAAGTTATCCTTTTTGAAGGATATATGGATGTTATTTCTGCTTGGCAAGCGGGAGTTCAACTAGGAGTAGCCTCAATGGGAACGTCTCTGACACCAGAGCAAATTCAAAAGCTTCGTCATGTGACGGATACGATTTTGATTGCTTATGATGGTGATAGAGCAGGTTTGGAGGCGACAAACCGTGCAATTGAAATGATTCAATCCACGAATGCTTTTAGTATCGGGATTATTCCATTTGATAATGGTCTAGATCCAGATGAGTTTATTAAGCAACGTGGTCCCCAGGCGTTTATCGATTTAGTTGAACACGGGCAGGAAACCATCTATCAATTTAAAAAGAGATTCCTTTCTAAGAAATATCAACTGCAAGTTGAGAGTCAAAAGATTCAGTATATTGAAGAGATGATTATTGAACTGGCGAAACTCACAAATGATGTTGAAAAGAATCTTGCGATGAAGTCTCTTGCAGATGAGTTTAATCTTGATTACACAACGATTCAAAATCAAGTAAAACAAAAGCAAGGTCAAACTTCACAGAATTTCCAAGCACCACCTATACCAAGTGTGGAAACGCAACAAGTACCTGTCGTGAACAGACCGTTTATTAAAAACGAAGGTATTCAAAGACATTTAATGTACCGCTTGATGCATCATAATGAAGCTTGGACATATCTGAATCGTATTAATCCAGAATTCTCGTTTCCAGATGCACTATATGAGCAATTATTTTTACATATTCAGGCGTTTCGAAATGAAGAAGAGGAATTTGATGTTCAAGAATTTATGTTGTTTTTAAACGATAAAGATTTCATGAACAGAAATCTGGTATCTGAAATCGAACTAGGTCAGTTTCCTCCAGAATGTACGGAACAAGAGATTCAAGATTTAGTATATGTACTTTCACAAAAGAATACTCTGAAAGAGCAGTTAGCACAAAAAAAGGAAGAGTTGAATCGAGCTGCTCTTGTGAACGATGATGAAGTCAGAAAGAAATTGATGGTCGAAATCATGGAGATTCAACGACAATTAAGGAAAAGATAGAATGGAGGAATGGTGAATGACAGTTCAAAAAAATGAAAAAGGTCAAACACTGAATGAAGCAACTTCAACGCTTCTTGCAGAACGAAAATTATTCGGTCAAATTTTATACGATGATTTATCTGCGCAAATCGCAATCCCATTTGAGTTGGATGCGGAAGGAATGGATAAATTAATTCAAAAGTTTGAGGATGCAGGGGTTAGTGTTGTAGATGCTAACGGTGAACCAACAAGCCAACAATTGTCAGCAGAAAGCCAACGTGAAGCTGAAACTGGCGTTGTGGAAGATGATACTGCCTTATCTTCAAATACGAAGATTAATGACTCCGTTCGTATGTATTTAAAAGAAATCGGACGAGTTCCACTTCTTAGTGCAGATGAAGAGGTCGCATTAGCGCTCCGTATTCAAGAAGGAGATACTGAAGCTAAACAAGAGTTAGCGGAAGCCAACCTTCGTTTAGTAGTATCAATTGCAAAACGTTATGTAGGACGTGGAATGCAATTCTTGGACTTAATCCAAGAAGGAAACATGGGCTTAATGAAAGCCGTTGAGAAATTCGACCATACAAAAGGGTTTAAATTCTCAACTTATGCAACATGGTGGATTCGTCAAGCAATCACACGTGCCATTGCAGACCAAGCGCGTACAATTCGTATTCCAGTACATATGGTTGAAACAATCAACAAATTAGTACGTGTTCAAAGACAACTATTACAAGATTTAGGACGCGAACCTACACCGGAAGAAATCGGTGCAGAAATGGATTTACCAACTGAAAAAGTTCGTGAAATTCTTAAAATCGCTCAAGAACCAGTATCTCTTGAAACTCCAATTGGGGAAGAGGACGATTCACATTTAGGTGATTTCATCGAAGACGACAACGCAACAAGCCCAGCGGATCACACAGCATACGCATTGTTGAAAGAACAACTCGATGAAGTTCTTGAACAATTAACAGACCGTGAAGAAAACGTACTTCGCCTACGTTTTGGTCTTGATAAAAACGGTGAAATCCGTACGTTAGAACAAGTAGGGCAAGTATTTGGGGTTACTCGTGAACGTATTCGTCAAATTGAAGCGAAAGCATTACGTAAATTACGCCATCCAAGTCGTTCTAAACAATTAAAAGACTTCTTAGATTAAGAAATAAGTTAGAGAAGCAGTCCTTAGGGATTGCTTCTTTTTTTGTATGCAAAATTTGTGAAATCTCTATTATTTTCATGAAAAAGGGTTTAAATCTAGTGAAGAATTTGGTAAACTAACAAATGTGGTAATTGAGAATGATTATCAATTAGAAATGAGAGAACATGAAAAGAATTAGTTATTTAATTTTATTATTACTTATATTAAGCATTATTTCACTCTCTGTTGGAGCATCCAGTTTCTCTTGGATGGAATTTTTTAATGGAGGAGAGAGCGCAACACAACTGTTTTGGCAATCAAGGTTTCCTAGACTGTTGAGTATTTTGTTGTCAGCTTCCGCAATGAGTGTATCGGGTTTATTGATGCAGACGATTACGCAAAATGAGTTTGCTTCGCCAAGTACAATCGGTACGGTCGACGCTGCAAAATTAGGATTGATGATGAGTTTATTATTTTTCTCATCTCCTGGACTGTTAGAAAAGATGGCGACGTCATTTGTGTTTGCAATTGGATTCTCTGCGCTTTTTATTGCGTTGCAACATCATCTATCTCTTAAACAAAAATGGATGATTCCCTTAATTGGGTTGATTTTCGGGGGAGTTATTAGTGCGTGTACTCAGTTTGTGGCATATCAATTTCAACTTGTACAAAGTTTATCCTCCTGGATGCAAGGATCATTTTCGATGATTCAAACCAATCAGTATGAATGGCTGTATTTATGCTTATTTGTTTTAGTACTTAGTATTATTTTTGCCCATTACTATACGGTAGTCAGCATGGGGGAAGATATTAGTCGAAATCTCGGCGTTCCGGTGAAACGGATGGAGTCTTTAACATTAGTGCTTATTGCGCTAACGACGAGTGTCACGATGATTACAGTTGGAAGCTTACCGTTTATTGGGGTGATTGTTCCAAATATCGTCCGCATGCGATTTGGGTCTCAGATGAAAGTATTAGTGCCACTGACGATGCTAGTCGGAGCGTGTCTTGTGTTAAGTTGTGACATTATCGCACGCATGGTTATTGCTCCTTATGAGATTTCCGTAAGCATCATCTTAAGTATTCTTGGGGCTGCACTCTTTATTTTCCAAGTGATTCGCCTGGAAAAGAAAGGAGGAGACCTATGAAAAAGAAAACAAGAATCTTTTTAGGCATCCTTTCCGTCATGGTCGTATTACTAGTAGCAGCGTATTTACTGATACCAACGAAAAATAGTTCAACCGTTTCAAATTTTATTTTGCAGCGACGATTCTTTAAATTGCTGGTCATGGTGATCGTATCTTGTGCAATTCCAATCTCTACGATTAGCTTTCAAACCGTTGTGCAAAATCGATTTTTAACGCCAGGTGTGTTAGGAATTGAGAGCCTATTTGTCTTTATTCAAAGTGGACTGTATTATTTTGAAAGTTTAGTAGGGGTAAAAGTAGAACAATCAGTGATAATTTATTCTGTCACGATTGCCATTCAAATCGGTTTACTACTGTTATTAATGAATGCGTCTAAAGGAATGATGCTATCGAACTTCAAAGTGCTATTGTTACTGACGATGGCGTTTTCGATGTTACTACGAAATGCAAGCACATTTTTACAAGTGTTAATGGATCCAAACGAATTTGATAAATTGCAAAGTTCACTTTATCCATCTTTCCAAAAGATGAATGCACAACCAATGATGATTGGTGTAGCTCTTGGTCTTTTCGTTCTTTTAATGATGGTGTTCTATAGATTACGACATCAGTTAGATGCGCTTCATTTAGGCTTTGACGGTGCAAAGATGTTGGGCATCAATACAAAACGACTTAGTAATGTAGTGATTGTCGTTGTTATTATTATGACAAGTTTATCAACGATTCTAGTAGGGCCGCTTCAGTTTTTAGGCTTTATGATTGCCAACTTAACCTACCAGTTAACGAAAGAATATAAGCATGGCGTTTTATGGCTGTTCTCAGCCGTTTTGGGGCTTGTAATAGTGCTCGCGGCACAGTTAATCGTTGAACGCATATTCCTTCTTACAATCCCGATTAGCGTGTTTATCGAAGGGATTGGTGGAGTATTGTATTTAATCTTATTAGTGAAAGGAGAGAAGCCTGGTGCAGCTTAAAGGTGTTACAAAAAAATATCGACATCCAGTTGTTGATCATGTGGATTTAGAAGTCTCAAAACATCGACTGACTTCCTTTATTGGTCCAAACGGTGCTGGGAAATCAACCCTTCTTGGAATGATGAGTCGGCTTCTTCCTAAAGATGAAGGATTTATATTTATCAACGGTCAAGAAGTTGAAGCGTGGAACTCAACAGAATTGGCAAAAGAACTCGCTGTTTTAAAACAAAACCAGCAAGTGCATGTCAGTATGACAGTTGAAGAATTTGTTCGTTTTGGTCGTTTTCCATATACAAAAGGGAAGATTACAAATTCAGATGAACAGATTGTTGAAGAGGCGTTAAAAAATACCAACCTTACCTCTTTTAGAACACAAGATATTGGAACTTTATCAGGTGGGCAATATCAACGAGCGCTCATTGCGATGGTTTTAGCTCAGGATACGGAATGGATTTTACTCGATGAACCTTTAAACCATCTCGATATGAAACAAGCGTATGAAGTGATGAACCTACTTCGTTTCTTAGTTGAAGAAAAAGGAAAATCGATAGTAATTGTGATGCATGACTTAAATATGGCAAGCAATTTTTCGGATGAGATAGCTTGTTTTAAAAATGGAAACTGTATCATCCATGATACAGTCGATAAAGTAATGAAAGAGGAAACTCTTTCTGAATTATACGAAATTCCATTAGAAGTAATTGAGATTCATGGTAAAAAAATATGTATTATCAAGAACGGAGAATAACAATGAAAAAATTATTAGCATTATTCAGTTTATTAGTTGTATTTATTCTTGCAGCATGCGGCCAAACCGCAAAAACAGAATCAGCAACAACACAAGCAGCAGCTACAGAAGAAAAGAGTGAAGTGACTCTTACAAACGGTAAAGAAGATGTGACAGTTAAGACAAATCCAAAGAAAATTGTTGTATTTGATTTAGGCGTAGCCGATACAATTCGCGAACTTGGTTTTGTCGATAATATTGTAGGGATGCCATTGAAGACTTTACCTACTTACTTAAAAGATTTACCATCAAGTATTCAACCAACTGGATCAATGGTGGAGCCTGATATCGAAGCAATCGCTTCGTTAGAGCCAGACCTTATTATTGTTTCAGGTCGTACAATTAAATTCCTAGATCAACTAAAAGAGATTGCTCCAACTGTTATTTTCTCAGTTGATCAAAAAGATTACTGGAACTCAGTTTCTAAAAACATCCGCTCGGTAGCATCACTATTTGGTAAAGAAGCTGAGGCTAAAGCTGAAGAAGAAATTAAAACATTAGAAGCTTCGATTAAAAAAGTGGCGGATATGAATGAAAAGTCAAATAACAAAGCATTAACTCTAATGCTCAACGAAGGAAAGATGTCAGCGTTTGGTGCTGATTCACGTTTTGCATTCCTTTATCAATCACTCAAATTCAAAGCGACTGATGCTAAAATTGAAGACAGTAAACACGGACAAGAAATGAGTTTCGAAGGAATTAAAGAAATTAACCCAGATACAATCATTTTGCTTAACAGAACTTTAGCAATTGGTGGAGATAATTCAAATGCAGATACAGTTTTAAACAATACATTATTCAAAGAAACGAACGCTGTGAAGAATAATCGTGTCATCCAATTAACTTCAGACTTATGGTATCTAAGTGGTGGAGGATTACAATCTACTAAATTAATGATTGAAGACGTTCAAAAAGTACTCCAATAATGAAACTAAACTTTAACAGCTATGTTTAGTCAAAAAGAAAAGAGGTGTACCGCAATGCGGTACACCTCTTTGTTATTTTATTCTAATGTGTCAGCTTCAGTAACGCCTAAGATTACTGGAAGAATCATTGGATGACGCTCGGTTTTCTTGAATAGGAACGGTCCTAAGACATCCGTAATTTTGTTACGTAATACGCGTTCGTTTAAGACTTCTTCAGAATCTGCCAAAAGTTCTTCAAGTTCATCACGAAGAATAGCTTGTGCTTCGTTTAGAAGTTGTCCAGATTCTTTCATGTAGATAAATCCACGCGAGAGCATATCTGGCCCTGCAACCAACTCACGGTTTTCGTAATCGACAGTAGCAACACAGATGACTAAACCATCTTGTGAAAGTGTCTTACGATCACGAAGAACGATGTTTCCGATATCGCCGATACCATTTCCGTCGACATATACATCACCTGCAAAGAAGTGACCAGCTCTACGTGCAGAGTCAGCAGTAACGGCAAGAACATCACCATTACTTAAGATAAATGAGTTTTCTTTTGGAATACCCACTTGAGTTGCAAGGTTTGCTTGAATCTTCTGCATACGATATTCACCGTGTACTGGAACGAAGTATTTAGGCTTCATTAAGCGAAGCATTAATTTTTGTTCTTCTTGAGAACCGTGTCCAGAAGTGTGAATATTGTTGACTTTACCATGAATAACTTCAGCACCAGCTTCTGAAAGAAGGTTGATAACGCGATTAACGCTTGAAGTATTTCCTGGAATTGGTGAACTAGAGAAGATAACTGTGTCACCAGGTTGAATTGAGATTTGGCGGTGAGTCCCATTTGCGATACGACTTAGTGCCGCCATTGGTTCCCCTTGAGAACCAGTACATAAAATAATGACTTTCTCAGAAGGGTATTGGTTAATTTCACGGCCATCGATAAAAGTATCATCTGGAGCCTTGATATATCCTAATTCACGAGCAGTGCGGAAGCTGGCTTCCATACTACGTCCAAATACAGCTAATTTACGACCAGTTGCTACAGCCACATCCGTTACTTGTTTTAGACGAGAAACGTTTGATGCGAATGTCGCAAAAATGATACGTCCATCCACGCGTTGGATAATTTCTTTAATGGATTTACCAACGACTTGTTCAGATTGAGTAAATCCAGGAACTTCAGAGTTTGTACTGTCTCCTAGGAGAACTAGAACGCCTTCTGAACCAATTTGTGCCATACGGTGAAGGTTTGCCGGTTCTCCAACTGGAGTGAAGTCAAACTTATAGTCACCTGTAAACACGATATTTCCTGGAGGAGTTTTAATCACAATCCCGAATGCATCTGGAATAGAATGGGTTGTGCGATAGAAACTCACTTGTGTTTTACGGAATTTAATGACGCTGTCTTCATCAATTTCGTGAAGAATCGCATCTCTTAAAAGACCATGTTCTTCTAATTTATTTCGAATTAAAGACATCGCAAGTTTCGTTGCGTAAATTGGGATGTTCGCTTGCTTAATTAAGAAAGGAATCCCACCAATATGGTCTTCGTGTCCATGCGAAATAAATAGACCTTTTACTTTATTAATATTTTGAACGATATAACTGTAATCGGGAATCACATAATCGATTCCTAGTAAATCATCCTCAGGGAATTTAATACCGGCATCCAAAATGATGAGCTCATCTTGGAATTGAACGCCATATGTGTTTTTACCGATTTCACCTAAACCGCCAAAAGCAAATACGCCCGTTTCGTTATTTTTAATATTTGGCTTCATATTACTTGAACACCGTTAATTTAAATTCAGGGTTTTGTTTTTCGTAAGCTAAGTGTTTTTCATCTAGCTCTTGGATAAACTCTACGTTGTATTCAGTGTTTTCATCCACAAGGCGGCGGGCTTCTACCTTGTCACTAGCTTCAATATATAAAGCTTCTGTGTTCTCACGACGTGGAGCTTCCGTTTTAGTTGGTTGGTAAGTAATTTTAAAAATCATGTATGTACTCCTTTAAATTTTTTTCATAATGTTTCTATCATATTTTATCATAGAATGCTTATTTTTTCATAATCTTAAAGGCTGATAAATGCCTCTTTTTCCAATTTTAAGAGTAATTCTTTTGGATTTGAAAGTGGTTTAGGGTTCATATCAGATTTCTCTTCACCTAATTTGAAATAAATGGTATTCCAATATCTTTTTTTAGCACCTTCAATGTCATTTGTAAGGTCGTCCCCAATCATCCAGAAGTCGTTTGTACTAATATCTGGAAAAAGTTGTTCTACATTCTTAAAGGCTTCTACTTGTGGTTTGGGAACACCAGTCGTCTCTGAAATGAAGATTCTAGAAGAGTCAAACCATTTTTCTAATCCAAGTGATGTAATTTTTTTCGACTGATGGCTCGTAGGACCATTTGTTAGAAGAACGAGAGTAGAGCGGCTTGTTACTTTGTCAAAAAAGTCAAACCACTCTTTATCTAATTCGATGTGATCCATAACGTATTGATAGGTTTCCTTAAAACGAATGACAGATTCTTTAGAAGAATCGAGTCCAAGAGTTAAAAGTGTACTTTCAACACGAGAAAAGTGATTTCCTTCCAAAGTGATTTCTCCCTTCGTAAATAATTCAAAGGCAATTTCACTTTTTTCTTGATAAATCTTATACACATCCATATCCGTTGAAAATGTCGGGTAGCATTTCTTTAAGGCGGTCAAGAAGACATGCTGTTTTGAATAGAGTGTATCATCTAAATCAAAGACTAAAATGGGTGTCTTATTCGCCAATGACAACCGCTCCTTTAGGGATATACATTGGTTGTGTTTTATTAATATGGTCGTAGAACATCACACCGTTTAAATGGTCGATTTCGTGTTGTACAACGATGGCTTCGTAGTCTGTTAATGTGCGTACGAATTCATCACCGTTCACGTCTTGATATTTGACAGTCACGCGTTCAGATCGAAGAACGATTCCTGGTACGTCACGTTCTACTGAAAGACAGCCTTCGCCTTCTTTTAGGCAAGCTTTCTTCACTGATTCACGCATGATACGAGGATTGATCCATACTTCGTTTAAAATAGGTTCTTCATCTTCAAAACCAGGAACAAGAAGAGCAATCATTTGAATGGATTTACCAAGTTGAGGTGCTGCAAGACCAACACCTGCACGTAATTCATATTTTTCAGCAATTTCTGGGTTTTGACTATTATGTAAGAACTCTAACATTTCTTTAGCAAGTTCTTGTTGTTCTTCTGTTAGTGGGAAAGTTAGCTTTTCAGCACGTTTTCTAAGTGCAGGATGTCCCTCTAACACGATATCTTTCATTGTAATCATGGTTAACTCCTTTACTAGTTCATAAATCTGTTTTTAAGTATATCATTTTTCGCCCTAGAAACCAATCAGGGCCTTTGTTTTTGTAATTTTTTCATAAGGGAAAAGAGAATACTATAAATGACTTTAAACTTCTGTTACAATAGAAAGGAAATACGTGTAAAGGAATGGGTAATATGCTTTTTTGGAAGAAACAATCAAAACCACAAGAAACAACAGAATCTGTTTCAATTGATCGAGAAAATATCCCACAACATATTGCTGTGATTATGGACGGTAATGGTCGCTGGGCAAAGAAGCGCAATCTTCCTAGAATTGCGGGACATAAAGAAGGCATGAGTACGGTAAAACGAATCGCAATTGCTGCTGATGAATTAGGTGTAAAGGCGATGACCTTGTATGCGTTTAGTACTGAAAACTGGAAACGTCCAACAGAAGAAGTAAGTTTCTTAATGAAACTACCAGGAGATTTCTTTGGAACGTTTATGCCTGAACTTCAAGAGAGAAATATGAAAATCCAACTAATTGGATTTATTGATGAATTACCTGAATCAACAAAAAAAGTGGTGTTAAAAGCCGTTGAAGATACAAAAGAGAATACTGGAATGGTTCTAACTTTTGCTCTCAATTATGGCTCACGTGCTGAAATCATCGAAGCAACGAAAGCTTTAGCAAACGAGGTTCAATCTGGTGAAATCTCAGTAGAAGATATTAATGACGAGGCTTTTGCGAATAAGTTACAAACAAGCTTCCTAGGAGACTTACAAGATCCAGATTTAATGATTCGTACAAGTGGAGAAGTACGATTAAGTAATTTCTTATTATGGCAATTAGCGTATAGTGAATATTACTTTACAGATATTTTCTGGCCTGATTTTTCAGAAGAAGATTTGCATAAAGCGATTCTAACGTACCAAGGAAGACATCGCCGTTATGGAGGTCTTGCATAGATGAAACAACGAGTTATTACTGCACTCATTGCGGTTGGTATATTTTTACCAATACTTTATGTCGGTGATATTTGGTTACGTACGCTACTAGCTCTTTTAGCGATTGTTGGGATTTATGAATTCTTCCAAATGAAAAAAATGAATATTTTTTCAGCAGAAGGTGCGCTCACATTACTTGCCACATTGTCATTTTTATTCTCACAGAAACCATTAGTAGCCCTGCCACGAGGAATCGATTATTTCTTCTTTTATTTCTTAATGGTGATGTTACTGATGACGTTAACGGTTTATAAGAGCGACCGATTTTCGTTTGAAGATGCAGCGTTTTGTTCGCTGATTTCTTTATACGTCGGTGGTGGATTCTCTGGAATTCTATTTGTTAGAAGTATTAGTTTTGGGATGGCAATTTTTGTCTTTATCGTCATTTGGGGGACAGACTCGTTTGCTTACTTAGCAGGTCGCCAGTTCGGAAAACATAAATTAGCTCCAGATATTAGCCCAAATAAAACAATTGAAGGGTCTATTGGTGGCGTACTTGGCTCTGTATTATTAGGTTTACTCGTTGTTCCATTTTATAATCCAGTTCAATTTTCAGTATTTGAATTTGTGCTCTTAATGGTTTTCTTATCCATTTTTGGACAATTAGGTGATTTAGTAGAGTCGGCATACAAGCGACAATTTAACGTAAAAGATTCTGGAAACTTATTCCCAGGACATGGAGGAGTATTGGATCGTTTTGATTCAACATTCTTTGCGATGTTAATGTTCCAGATTGTATTTAAATTCTTTGGGGATATTTAAAAGAGGTGAAATAATTGCAAGGATTAATTGCATTTTTATTCGTATTTAGCATCATCGTGATTATTCATGAGTTTGGTCATTATTATTTTGCCAAAAAAGCGGGTATTTTAGTTCGTGAATTTGCAATTGGAATGGGGCCAAAAATCTTCCAAGTACGTAAAGGCGAAACAGTATATACACTTCGCTTATTACCCATTGGTGGGTATGTTCGTATGGCGGGTCATGATGAAGATGAACAAGAAATTAAACCAGGGATGATGATTACCATCGTCCTAGATAATGATAATGTTGTTCAAAAATTAAACTTCGACGACAAGCTTATTATCGAAAATTCTGTACCTTTCCAAATCGAAGATGCAGATTTACATAAAGATATGACACTTACGGGTTACTTCATTAATTCTGAAGAGAAAGTAACATTAACCGTTTCAAAGACTGCAACAATTGTAGAATCAGATGGCACAGAAGTAGTCGTTGCTCCAGTGGAACGTCAATTTAATTCAGCAACTTTATGGAATCGAATTAAAACGAACGCTGCTGGACCGATGAATAACTTTATTTTATCGATTTTAGTATTTATTATTGTTGGATTTATGCAAGGTGGAGTTCCATCTAATGATGCGATTATCGGACAAGTAACAGAAGATTCGGCTGCACAAGTGGCTGGTCTAAAAGAAGGCGATAAAGTTCTTTCAATCGACGGCGTTGAGATTCATTCATGGGATGAAATGACAAAAGTTGTTCGTTCAAGCGCGGATAAGACTCTCGCGGTTTCAATTGAACGTGACGGGAAAACTCAGGAAGTTCAAGTGACTCCTAAAGCTATCGAAGCATCAGATGGTTCAAAAGTAGGTCAATTTGGTGTGACAAGAATTCTTAAAAAAGATATTCTTTCCATTCTTGCTTATGGGTTTACGCAAACTGTTTCAGTTGTCGTATTAGTGCTTTCAGCATTAGGTTCACTCTTTACGAGAGGGTTTAATTTAAATCAACTAGGCGGACCAGTTGCGATTTACTCGATGACATCGCAAGTTGCTAAAAATGGGTTCATTGACTTACTAGCGTTTATGGGGATGATTAGTGCCAACCTTGGTGTCATGAACTTGTTACCAATTCCGGCGCTAGATGGTGGAAAACTCGTTCTGAATGTCATTGAAGGGATTCGTAAGAAACCACTCGATCCAGAAAAAGAAGGCTATTTAACAATTGCAGGGGCAATTTTCCTATTTGCATTAATGCTTCTTGTAACATGGAACGATATTATGAAATTATTTAATTAGACAAGAGAGTGTCTCTACGATGGTGGAGCACTCTTCTTATGTAATAAAAAAGGAGGAAACCATGAGTCAATCACAAAAGGATTTAATGAAAAAAGTGATCGAGCAATTTAATCTTGCTGACACTAGTATTTTTTCTCCAGAATTTGATGAAGCGAAATTAGTTCGAATCGACATTTCGAAATTGGATAAAACGTGGACGTTCCATATTCATAATCCAGTAATCTTTATGTATGAGAAATTCAAACTATTCACTGATGCGCTGAACGATACTTACCGTCAATTCGGTGGAAAAGCTGTGATTACAACAGATGATGGGGCAGAAGTGACGGAGGAACTCGTTCAGTCTTATTGGGAATATGTGCTAGAAACATTAAAGGATGAATCTGCAGTTTCTCATCAAATTTTAGCGGATCAAACTCCAAAATATGAGAAAAATCAACTAAAACTTCATTGCCCAAATGAATTAACAAAGACGCACTTAACGAATAATTGCGTTCCAAGAATCCAACAAGCTTATATGGAAGCTGGCTTCCCTAAGCTTGGCGTTCAAATTCATGTGGATGATGAGTTGCAGGACCGCATGGCAGAAGAGTTTGTTCAAAAAGAACAACAAATCGAACAGGAGTTTAACGAAGCTCAAAAAGCGGCTCAACTTGCCGCTTCCCAAGCTCCTCAGAAAAAATCAGGTGCTCCAGCTTCTTCTAAACCAGAAGGCGTCATTTACGGTAAACCTATCAAATCCAATAGTGAAGTTCGTGCGATTGCTGATATTTTCGAAGAAGAGCGCAATGTTGTAATCGAAGGGAAGATTTTTGATATCGAACTTCGTCGTGGTAAAGCAAAAGGAAAGTTGTTCGGAAATATTAAATTGACGGACTATACTTCTTCCATCAGTGCGACTTTATTCCCATCAACTCCTGAAGATGAACAAGCGCTTGAAGGGTTGAAAAAAGGAACATGGGTTAGAGCGTTCGGTACGATTGAAGTGAATAAATTTTCTCAAGAATTGGGAATGATTATTCGTGATATGAACGCTGTGAATCGTGAAGGTAGAAAAGATAAGGCAGAAGGCGAAAAACGCGTTGAGTTGCATATGCATACGAATATGTCAGTGATGGATGCAACGAATGCTCCAAGCGACTTGATTAGTCAAGCGGCTAAATGGGGACATAAGGCGATTGCGATAACAGACCATGCCAACTTACAAGCTTATCCAGAGGCACACGGGGCTGGTAAGAAAAACGGCATTAAGATTTTATACGGATTAGAAGGAAATATCGTAGATGATCATGTGAACGTTGCCTATAATCCACAGCATATTTTATTAGAAGATGCGACTTATGTGGTCTTCGACGTGGAAACAACCGGTCTTTCTGCGATTTATGATAGCATCATCGAATTAGCCGCCGTGAAAATGAAAAATGGTGTTGTAGTTGACAAGTTTGAAGAATTTATCGATCCAGGTCATCCATTATCAGCAACAACCATTCAATTAACAGGGATTACTGATGAGATGGTAAAAGGCTCAAAATCAGCAGAACAAGTCTTAAAAGAGTTCCATGAATTTTCTAAAGACTGTATTCTTGTAGCGCATAATGCAAGTTTTGATATGGGCTTCTTAAACACAGGATACGAAAATGTGGGAATTCCAAAAACAAATCAACCAGTTATCGATACCTTGGAATTGTCTCGTATGTTGCATCCACAACTGAAGTCTCACCGTTTAAATACTTTAGCGAAACGGTATAATGTTGCACTTGAACAACACCACCGTGCCGTGTATGACTCTGAGACAACGGGTTATTTATGCCATATTTTCTTAAAAGAAGCGGCTACAGAGCATAATCTCTTATATCATGATGAATTAAATACCAATATTCATCCAGAGGAAGTCTTTAAAAACGGGCGTCCATTCCATGCGACGATTTTTGCAAAAGATCAAGCTGGACTAAAAGAATTGTTCAAGGTTGTATCTCAATCCAATATTGAGTATTACTACCGCGTACCTCGTATTTTAAGAAGTATGCTTTCAAGCCGTCGTGATTCGTTCCTATTAGGTTCAGGATGTGCTGAAGGGGAAGTATTCGAAGCGATGATGCAAAAAGGGTACAACGAGGCAAAAGAAAAGGCTAAATTCTATGACTATATTGAAATTATGCCGAAAGCCA
>CAUVJW010000024.1:0-15520 GCA_963552295.1 uncultured Streptococcus sp.
TTCAAATATATTTGTAGAGATTAGTGAGAGTTGTCTGACATCAAAGTGGTGGAAAAAGCATTTATACATAGTGTTTTACAAATTAACAATACAAAAATGTAATAAAAACTCAAAAATGAAGAATTTATTAAAAAAGTTTTGCTAAAACGCTTCCAAAAAATCGAAGAATTATGTATAATGAATTTAGCTTTTTATGAAAGGAGAGCTAGTAATGCCAAATATTTTATTAACACGAATTGACAATCGTATGATTCACGGTCAAGTTGCAACTCAATGGTCCTCTTACTTAGGGGCCAACCTACTGCTTGTTGCTAACGATAAAGTAGCTGCGGATCCGATGCGTCAAGGGTTAATGGATATGGCTGCTCCAACGGGGGCACAAACTCGTTATTTCACTATTGAAAAAACGATTAATGTCATCGGGAAAGCAGCAGACCGTCAGTTGATTTTCATCATCTGTGAAAATCCTCAAGACGTAGTGAAATTAGTAGAGGGAGGAGTGCCAATCAAGAAGGTTAACATTGGGAACATGCACATGGCGGAAGGAAAACGCCAAGTAGCAGGTGTTGTTGCGGTTGATGATGCAGATGTTGCTGCGTTCAGAAGACTGCAGGAGTTAGGTGTCGAACTTGAAATTCAGAAAGTACCAACTGAAGGAAAAGAAGACGTTTCGAAATTATTTCAATAATTTATATTTATAAAAGGGGTCAATGAATATGCAAGCAAGTTTTATTCAAATCTTATTAGTATTCCTTGTAACTTTTGTTGCTGCGATTGACCAATTCAGCTTTTTAGAATCACTATACCAACCTATCGTAATGGGGCCAGTGATCGGAGCTATTTTGGGCGACGTACAAACAGGGTTAGTTGTTGGGGGTACTTACCAATTAATGACAATCGGTAACATGCCAGTCGGTGGGGCACAACCACCTAATCCCGTAATCGGCGGAATTATGGCGACAGTATTAGCTATCAGCCTTAAATTAGAACCAGCTGCTGCAGTAGGTGCAGCTGTTCCATTTGCGCTTTTAGGTCAATATGGCGTTACTTTAATCTTTGCTTTAATGTCACCAATGATGGCTGTGGCTGATAAGTATGCACACGATGCAAATCCAAAAGGAATTGCTCGCTTGAACTACTTAGCAATGGCTGCATTAGGAGCTATTTTTGGTCTTGTAGTTGTATTATTCTTTATCGGTGGACAAACTATTGGGGACACTTTAACTGACTCAATTCCTAAGTGGTTCATGGGTGGGTTAGGTGCTGCCGGTGGAATGATGCGCTTTGTTGGGTTTGCAATCTTACTAAAAGTAATGGTTTCTAAAGAACTATGGGGCTTCTACTTCTTAGGTTTTGCTTTAGCAAACATTGTTTCTGCAAGTGAAAGCTTAGCTGGATCTGCATTAGTATTATTAGCGTTCATTGGTTTTGCAATTGCATACTGGGATTTCCAAATCCAAACAAAATTCAAAACAGCGGGTGCTAGCATTGTGAACGATGGAGGTGAAGAAGATGGCATATAATATTCCAGATTCTTATAAAAACCAAACGCCTGCTCCACGCTTAGATAAAGCAACGTTAAACAAAATGGCATGGCGTTCAATTTTCTTACAATCTTCTTTCAACTATGAACGTATGCAAGCAGGTGGCTGGTTATACGGTATTTTACCAGGGTTGGAAAAAATCCATACAGACAAAGATGACTTAGCTGCATCAATGTCACACAACTTAGAGTTCTTTAATACTCACCCATTCTTAGTAACATTCGTAATGGGGATTGTATTATCTCTTGAACAAAACAAAGCAGATATCCCAACAATCCGTGCAGTACGTGTTGCTGCAATGGGACCATTGGGTGGTATCGGTGACGCTTTATTCTGGTTCACATTAGTTCCAATCGTAGCCGGTATTTCTTCAGACTTTGCATTAAAAGGAAGCATCGCTGGGCCATTACTATTCTTAGCGGTATTTAATATCTTCCAATTTGCAATTCGTTACTGGTTAATGCACTGGTCTTATAACTTAGGAACTGACGCAATCGGTATCTTTACTGCAAATGCCAAAGAATTCACTCGTGCTGCTTCAATCCTTGGAGTATTTGTTGTTGGGGCTTTAACTAGCCTTTACGGTGGTACTAAATTAGGAATTCAAATCGCAAACGGTGAAAAACCAATTGTTATCCAAGCAATCTTAGATGGTGTATTACCAAAAGTAATTCCATTAGGAATTACTTTAGGACTTTACTACTTATTAGCGCGTAAAAAATGGACGCCATTACGTTGTATCGTTCTTCTATTAGTTGCCGGAATCGGTCTTGCATTCTTAGGACATGTACTAGGAGTTACATTCTGGGGTTAATCCTTGAACAATAAAAATAAGCTAGGCATTATGCCTAGCTTATTTTTGTTGCTTTTTAAAAGTGTTTTTTCGTAATAGCTTTAATACGATCGGCAAGGAATACGGCAACAACTAATTTTCCTAAGTCAGGAAGAATGAATGGATATAAACCGAAGCCAAGAATTTGTTGAAGGCTGAGTTCTTGCATCTTAATGCTTAAGAGTACGAAAGTCATATATGGAATTCCGATGAGGTAGAAGATGACTTCACCCACAAGAGCTGCAATCACCCAACCGAAGATATTGTTGATACGGTTTCCGATAAATGAAATCACAGGAGCCGCGACCATAAATCCAATGACAAATCCAAATGATGGTGAAACGAATAGTGCTGTACCACCGCCTAATAGGAAGAGTAAGAGAAAGTGAATAAATTGAGCAGCAAAAGCTCCAACTGGTGGCAATAGTAATGATGCCAAAATCACTGTGGCTGTTTGAGCTGAGAATGGTACTGGACCAATCGGAATTTTTAAGTAGCTAGATACATAGCAGAGTGCTCCTAGAAGTGCTGCGAGCACAATTGTTTTAATCGATAATTTTTTCATGTGTTTAACTCCTAATCTTTTAGTTTTCTGCGCGAATGCTTACTTCGCCATAAGATAATGAATGAATGGCACCGTCATCTGTTTGGACGATAAGATGCCCGTTATTGTCCACGCTTTTTGCAGTGGCAGGATATGTTTTCATACCGCTAATGACATTGACTTTCTTGCCGACAATGATGGAATGGTCTTTGTATTCTTCCATGAAGTTTCGTTTACCGGCATTGATGTCCTCGTAGCATTGATTCCATTCTTTTAGGAAACGAGCTACGAATTCATTGCGGCTAAAACCGTCTGGAATTTCTTGCGGAGAAAAGAGGGAACCGATAATCGGTTTTAAATCCTCTGGAATAATAGCATCATCGATATGCAAGTTAATTCCCATTCCGACAATCAGTGCATCGACTTTTTGAGCTTCAATATTCGTCACGGCTTCTGTTAAGATACCGGCGATCTTTTTATCGTGAAAATAGAGGTCGTTCACCCATTTAATCCCAATTTTTTCATGGATAAAGGATTCCACCGCTCGTGTCGCAGCAACCGCCGTAGCACAAGTAATCAGCGAAATACTGTCCAAATCACCTTCTGGGAAAATACAGATACTCATATAAAGTCCAGATTTTGGTGGAGAGAGGAATGTTCTTCCTAGTCGTCCACGACCTGCTGTTTGCTCTTCTGCAATAAAGAAGGTAGGGACTCTCGAGCCTGATGCGCCGTATGTTTTAGCCAAATCATTGGTTGAAGTAGTTGTTTCAAAAACTTGAATATCCCAATCTTGAAGGTCCTCTCCCAAATGAGTGCGAATGCCTTCAAGGGTTAACAAATCCGTCTGTCTGGATAATTGATACCCAACTTTTGTACTTGAGGTGATCTCGTAACCATCTTTTTTTAATTGCTGGATGGCTTTCCACACAGCAGTACGAGAAAGATTCAGTTGTTCTGCGATATCTTGTCCTGAAAGAGGTTTGTCCACGGTACTATATAAAAGACGTAAAACGTGCTGTTTAGTGCTCATAATATCCTCCTTTCATCAGTATTCATGTTTTTAAGTGTAACAGATTTGAAACGATTGTCAACTATTGAATTTTTAATGGTTAACAATAGATGCGAACGATTAAAAGATAGCGGATTATTATGTGAACATGCTATAATAGTTTAGAAGATTTAGTGAAAGGAATTTGAGTATGAAAAAATTAGTCATTAACGGCGGTAAGCCACTTAAAGGGGAAGTGACCATTAGTGGAGCTAAAAACAGTACAGTAGCTTTAATTCCGGCTGCTATTATCGCGAATGAACCAGTCGTATTAGAGGGTGTCCCTGAGATTCAGGACGTAGATGCCTTAATTGAAATTTTGAATGATTTTAACGTAAAAACAGAATTCGTTGATGGAACGTTAACCATCGACCCAAGAGAAATGAAATCTATTCCGATGCCAAAAGGGAAAATCCAAAGCATGCGTGCTTCTTATTATTTTATGGGAGCAACTCTTGCTAAATTTGGGGAAGGGGTTGTTGGACTTCCAGGTGGCTGTTTCTTAGGCCCTCGTCCAATTGACCAACATTTAAAAGGTTTCAAAGCGCTTGGTGCTGATGTGAGAGACCATGATGGTGCTATCTACTTATCTACTGGCGAAGAAGGCTTAGTGGGTACGAAAATTTATATGGACGTTGTATCTGTAGGTGCGACAATTAATGTATTGCTAGCATCTGTTCGTGCAAAAGGAAAAACGATTATCGAAAATGCAGCGCGCGAGCCTGAAATTATCGATGTTGTAAACTTATTAAATAAAATGGGTGCCAATATTAAAGGTGCTGGAACAAGCATCATTCGTGTGGAAGGTGTGGAAAGCTTACATGGATGTACGCATACCATTATTCCAGACCGTATTGAGGCTGGAACATATTTATCAGTTGCTGCTGCGGTCGGTGAAGGGATTCGCGTGAAAAACGTGATTTTCGAACACTTAGAAAGTCTCATTGCAAAAATGAACGAAATGGGCGTGAAGATGGAAGTTGGCGAAGACGATATTTATGTTTTCCCATCAGACGTATTAAAAGCCGTGAACATCAAGACAATGCCTTACCCAGGTTTTGCGACAGACCTTCAACAAACGATTACGCCTCTCTTTAGTAAAGCCACAGGAACAGCGATGATTGTGGATACGATTTATCCAAAACGTGTCGGTCACGTACCAGAATTAAATCGTATGGGCGCTCGTGGAAAAGTGATTGAAGATATCATTACATTTGAAGGACCAACACCATTAGTGGGTGCTGAAGTTGCCGCTAGCGATTTACGTGCAGGAGCTGGACTGGTTGTTGCAGGATTAATGGCTGAAGGAACAACGAAGATTTCAAATATCGGACATATTCTACGTGGTTATTCAAATATCGTTGAAAAACTACAAGCATTAGGTGCCGATATTACGATGATTGAAGAGTAAGAAGGGGCATTATGTCAGAACAAGTGGAAACTGTAACGCTACAAAGCTTACAAGAAAAAACTTTAAAAGAGATGTACGGCTTTGCCAAACATTATAAAATTCCTTATTACGGTCAAATGAATAAAAAGGAATTGGCACTTGCGATTCTTCGTGCTCAAGAAGAAGCTACTGGATTTTTCCAAGTGGAAGGTGTCTTAGACATTAACCGCGCAGAAGGCTTTGGATTCCTAAGACCGATTAACTATTCAAGCAGTCAGGAAGATATTTATATTTCTTCTTCGCAAATTCGCCGTTTCGACCTTCGAAATGGGGACCTTGTGAGTGGGACAGCACGTCCGCCACGTCAAGGTGAGAAGTTTAATGGGTTGATGCAAGTTGGTTTCGTGAATGGAAAAGATCCTGAAGAAGCTAAAGAGCGTGACCATTTCCCAGGGCTTACACCATTATATCCTGAAAAGCAAATGGTGCTAGAAACCACACGTGGTCGCATCGCTTCTCGTATGTTGGATTTAATTTGCCCGATTGGTTTTGGGCAACGTGGGCTTATTGTAGCTCCGCCAAAAGCAGGGAAGACAAGTTTACTTAAAGAAATCGCTAATGGAATTACGACGAATTATCCAGAAGCCGAATTGATTATTTTACTTATCGATGAACGACCTGAAGAGGTAACGGACATCGAGAGAACGGTAGATGCGGAAGTGGTGTATTCTACTTTCGACCAGCTTCCAGAAAACCACATTAAGATTAGTGAATTAGTGCTGGAACGTGCGCTACGTCTTGTAGAAGATGGACGTGACGTGATTATCTTGATGGATAGCCTCACACGTCTTGCCCGTGCGTATAACTTAACGATTCCACCTTCAGGAAGAACATTGAGCGGTGGGATTGATCCAGCAGCGTTGTATCGTCCTAAGAAATTCTTTGGATCTGCCAGAAATATCGAAGAGGGCGGAAGCTTAACAATTCTCGCTACGGCGTTAGTGGAAACAGGTAGCCGTATGGATGATGTCATTTACGAAGAGTTCAAAGGAACAGGTAATTCAGAAATCCATCTCTCGAGAGAACTTGCGGAAAGACGAGTATTTCCTGCGATTGATGTGAAACGTTCAGGTACTCGTAAAGAAGACATGCTCCTTTCACAAGAAACGTTAGAAGCCATTTGGAAAGTGCGTCATGCTATTAAAGGAGACGGGCTTGAAACGAGTGAGCAACTCGTGAAGCAATTAAGAGAAACGAAGTCGAATGCTGATTTCATTCGTCGACTTAGTTTATTAGATTAGAACCAAAATCCCTAAGAGTTTTCTTAGGGATTTTATTTTTTGAAAAAGGGTGGAAGGAAGATGAAAGGAGATTTCAAATAGGATGCTCCTTGTGGTAAAATGGAAAAAGGAGTGATTTTACGTGAAAAAGAAAAAAGTAATCAAAACAAATGCAGTTCGAATGGTCGAACAAGCAAAAGTTCCATATGCGATCCATGAATATGATGTGGATACAGCACACCTTGATGCTGTACATGCAGCGGATGGAATGGGAATTTCTGTAGATGAAGTTTATAAAACCATTGTATTAACAGGCGATAAGACTGGACATTTAGTCGCTTGTATTGCGGCTCACCGAGAATTAGATTTAAAGACGATTGCGAAAGTTTCAGGAAATAAACGCGTAGAATTATTATCACTAGATAAACTGGAACCATTAACAGGATATGTACGCGGAGGATGTTCACCGATTGGAATGAAGAAGAAATTTCCAACCTTCATCGAGCATCATGCGATGGAGCAAAAAACGATTCGTATCTCTGCGGGAAAACGTGGACTTCAATTAGAAATCGCACCACAGGATTTACAACAGTTAACACAAGCAACAGTATTCGAAAATCATCCAGATGAGGTGGAAGCATGAGTGAAGTAATGATTCTTCACATCAACGATATGCACTCGAATTTTCATTCCATAAAGACGCAAACGCGCTTTATGAAGGAGCGTAGAGCCCAACTTGAGGCGATGGGGGAAAAGGTGTTTGGGATTGATTTAGGAGACCTCATTGACCGTGTTCATCCATTGGTTGAAGCAGAAGATGGAAAGATTGCTGCAAGAGTGTTGAACGAAGAGCAAATCGATTTTGCGACCCTTGGAAATAACGAAGGAACCGCATATACACCGCTTGAATTAGAGGCGGCTTATGAAGGTCGCAATTTCGAAGTCATTATTTCGAATGTCAAATGGGCAACAACTGGAGAAGTGCCTCCGTTTGCAAAAGAAGTTCACTTCGAAACAGTGGACGATTGCAGTATTGCATTTATCGGGTTGACGGCATCGTATCCAGAAAGCTATGGTCCAAATGGCTATTTGATTGAAGAGCCGATGGATGCGTTGAAGCGCCTTGTACCGACGCTTGCAGCAGGCGGTCATCAGATTATCTTACTGTCACATTTAGGAATTGAAATGGATCATCTGATTGCCGAAACCTATCCAGAAATCCAAGTGATTCTCGGGGCGCATACGCATCATTTCTTTGAAGAAGGAAAATGGGTCAACCAAACACTGTTAACAGGTGGATTTAAGTATGGCGCTTATATTGGTGAACTTCATTTGAGAATAGAAGGTAGTCGCTTGATTCCACTTTCTGACAAAATGATTGCAGTAGAGGATTTAAAAGGAGATTCGACTATTGATGAAGGAGAAGCCCTTCGTCAAGAAGGGATTGCCCTCTTGAAAGAAGAAATAGTACTCCCGCATATTCCAGCATATTCCGTAAAAGAACTAGCTCTTCTCTCATTAGAAGCGATGACGAGACAAACCGGAGTTCCAGCGGCATTTACTTATACAGGACTTTTCGTAGTACCGTTTAAAGAGGGACCGCTCACAAAGTTT
Organism: uncultured Streptococcus sp.; assembly: GCA_963552295.1. Lineage (GTDB taxonomy): Bacteria > Bacillota > Bacilli > Lactobacillales > Aerococcaceae > Granulicatella. The sequence continues at coordinate 8,256 of CAUVJW010000024.1, forward strand.
AACTTACATGAATGCATGCCACATCCAATTCACTTGAACAAGAGTCGCTTTAGCGTGTCGGATTTTAAACAACTATTACGCATTTTTGAAGAAGAGCAGCCTGAATTGCTAGAAAAAGCTATTAGTGGATATGGTTTTCGTGGTAAACTGTTTGGAGAGATCCTTTATACAGGATTTCAGTTCGCTAGTGGCGAAGTCGTTGTAGACGGTAAAGGATTAGCAGACGACGAGTTTATTACATTTGTTTGCCCAGATCATATGCGATTCGTTCCATTTTTCCCGATGATTGAAGAAAAAGGGGACAACGAAATTATTTATCCAGATTTATTAAGAACGATTATTGAAAAAGAATTGCTATTCAAAGAAAGGAAGAATCATGACTGAACAGAAAGCAGAAACACTTTCACAGGAGTTAAGTCAAGTCTTAGAAGAGATTGTGACAACGCCTGAAGAAGAAGTGAAACGTGCGGTAATGGTTGGCGATACAACCGTGATGATTGATGATGTGCATTATGAAATCGTCGAAGATTACCGTGACGGATTTAATATTGAAGCATTAAATGAGCGCTATAATGATATCTTTGAGCGCTATGATTATATCGTTGGCGACTGGGGCCACGAGAAATTACGTTTGAAAGGTTTTTTCAAACATTCGCATAAATTGGCGACTCCAGACCGCGATATCGATTATTTACAAGAGTATTTATTGGAATATTGCAATTTTGGGTGCCAATATTTCGTATTAGAAAGAGATCCAGAGGCGCAACATAAACCAGTTGTGGAAGAAGAAAAAACACAACAACGTCCAAGACGCGAGCGCAATAATCAACGCAAACGTCAAAACAATCAACGTAGAGAACATGTATTTAGTCCAGCGGATTTAGACAGTCCAGTACGTTCAAATAATAAGCGTAAGTTTAAAGACAAGGCTCAAAATCGTCAGAAGAAACGCAATAATGAGACAAATCAAAAGGCGAAAAAAGACCAATCGTTTAACTTGAAAGAATTTATTCCGAAAGAAACGATGAAAGAAAAAGAATATGAAGGCAATAACTTCAAACCAAAACAAAAGAAATCTTCTCAACATTTCTCAATGAAAGAAGTGGAGAAACCAGCAAGCAGTAAGGTGAAGAAGAGTCCTGTGAAATCCACTCAAAAGAAAGGATTCCATATTCGAGAAAACCAACAAAGAGGTAACTAAATGTATAAAGCATATTTTATTGATTTAGATGGAACAATGTACCGTGGAAAAGACCGTATTCCAACGGCCGAAGCATTTATTAAGAGATTGCAAGAAGCCAAGATTCCATTCCTATTTGTAACAAACAACGCTACAAAAACACCTGCACAAGTAGCCGAAAACTTACGTGTGAACTATGGTACTGAAGTTTCTGCAGACGAAGTGTATACAAGCGGTGTTGCGGCAGTGGATTACTTGAAGTCTCATTTCAACGTGAACCGTGTCATGGTCATCGGGGAAGAAGCGATTAAAAATCAAGTTGAAGCAGCTGGATATACGCTTGTTTCTGAAGACCCAGAAGTCGTATTACAATCCCTCGACCGTAATGTGACTTATAAAGACTTAGAAACTGCAACGCTTGCGATTCGCAGCGGTGCGACATATATCGTAACGAATATCGATTCAAACTTACCAAGCGAAAAAGGCCCAATTCCAGGGTCAGGTGCCATCACTGGTTTCTTAAAAGTGGCGACACAAGTAGAGCCGATTATTATTGGTAAACCAAGCAGCGTGATTATGGAGTCTGCATTGGATTATTTAAATACTAAATTCCCAGACCGTCATTTTACAAAAGAAGATATCGCAATGGTCGGAGATAACTACCAAACGGATATTCAAGCGGGCATTCAATACGGCATGGATACACTGATGGTATTAACAGGATTTTCAACTCGTGAAGACTTAGAAAAAGTGGAAGAACAACCAACGCACTTGGTAGAGGATTTGAGTGAATGGACTATTTAACAAGAACTTACCGTGTGCCTAAATGGATTACTTCCATCGCGCTATTCCTCTTCTTTTTAAGTTTAGGAATTACGTTTGTGATTTTCTTTGAGCCGATGTATCACTGGTCGATTGGTTGGTTTGGAGTGGAAAAGCTCACTGGTTACAGTGCGGATACGCTTAAGATGAACTACCATGAACTCATCGGGTACTTAACGAATCCATTAATCGATACATTGAAGATGACTGATTTTCCAAGTTCGCAGCAAGGTCTGTTCCATTTCTTTGAAGTGAAACGTCTCTTCTTCGTGAACTTTGCGGTATTACTTGCTTCAGGGCTTATCAGTTTCTTTGGCGTGAGATATTTACGACAAAGAAGACAAACATGGCAATTGCGTAGACCCATCAGATGGCTCGTATTAATTCCAGTTGTCGTTTGCTTTGCGATTGCGGCATTCTTCGATACGCTCTTTGTGAAGTTCCATCAAGTGTTCTTTAACAATGATGCGTGGATGTTCGATCCAAAAAATGACCCGATTATTTTAGCATTGCCAGAGGAATTCTTTATGCTATGCTTTGCCGTCGTATTCACCTTTTTATTGGTGGGACTTTTAGGGACAAACGTTGCGATTAAGCGATTAAAAGAAATTTAAAACAGTAAGAAACGAGAAGCTTCTTTCGAAAAGGAAGAGTTCTCGTTTTTTTGTACCAAAAAAAATTCGCATATGAGCGGAATTTCACACAAAAAAATGGTATGATATAAGAGACAAACATTTAAAGGATTGAGGAGTGGAATAATGAAATTATCAATTGTCATCCCGTTTTATAACGAGGAAAATATGATTCAAAAAATGTATGATGCCTTAGTAGCTGAAGTGAATAAAATTACTAAAGCAGAATTTGAAATTATTTTTATTAATGATGGTAGTAAAGACCGTACTTTTGAAAAAATGCTTGCAATTGCAGATAGCGATTCTCGTGTAAAATATATTAGTTTCAGCAGAAACTTTGGGAAAGAAGCTGGAACAATTGCTGGACTTGAATACGCAACAGGGGAAGCTGTGATTTTAATGGATGGGGACTTACAACATCCACCTGCACTTCTTCCACAAATGATTGAAGCGTATGAAGAAGGATATGACGTTGTGAGTGCTCGTCGTACACGTACTGGTGAAAAACCACACCGTACATTCTTAGCAAAACATTTCTATCGTCTTGCCAATAAAATGATGGATATCGAATTGATGGATGGGGTCTCTGAATTCCGTCTATTCAGCCGTAAAGCAGTTCGCGCTATCCTTTCTTTACAAGAATACAACCGATTCTCTAAAGGGATTTTCTCTTGGATTGGTTTTAAAGAAAAAGTTATCGAATATGAAAACCAAGTACGTACAGTCGGTGAAACGAAATACTCATTGAAGTTCTCATTGAACTATGCGATTCAAGGGATTTTATCGTTCAATGATAAGCCACTTCGTATGTGCATTAACTTTGGTTTATTCTGTTTATTAATCTCACTGGCTTACGTTCTTTGGACATTTGTTCAATACTTTGTAGCGCCAGATTCACTTGTTAGTGGATACTTCACAACGATTTTCTCTGTCGTGCTCTTTGGTGGAATCCAATTGATTTCGATCGGGGTATTAGGAGAGTACATCGGTAAGATTTACTACGAAGTGAAGAAACGTCCGCATTACTTAGTAGATGAAACGAATATGACGGTGAAAGGAGAGCAACATGACGACTAAGAAAAAGGTCTATTTAGCAAGCTTCCTTGCGCCGATGGTCATCATGTTTATCGCTTGGGCGATTGATGGCTTCTTCCCGTTTGGTGCGAAGTCTCTGATGGCGGTTGACTTCAACGCGCAATACATCGGGCTCTATGCTTATTTCAAACATCTTTTCTTAAATTGGGATTGGAGTAGCTTCTTCTATTCTTTCTCGAAATCAATTGGGGGCGGAATGCTTGGGATTTGGGGATTTAACTTATTAAGTCCATTTAACTTCCTATTCCTCTTCTTCTCTGAAGAAAACTTCCAATGGGTTGTTCCTATCGTTATCGCATTGCGTTACGGGACAATGGGACTTACGATGACGCATTTCCTTGTGAAGCGTTATGATGGCCTAAAGAAAAAAGCCTACTTACTTCCAATCGTAGCGACAATTTATGCCTTAAATGGATTTAACGTCAGCTACCAAATGAACCCAATTTTCTACGATGGCATGATTATGTTGCCGCTAGTATTAATTGGAGTAGAACAAGTGCTTGATAATGAGTCTCCACGAGGCTATATCGGAATGCTTGCTCTAGCGCTATTTGTACACTTCTATATGGGTTATATGACATGCATTTTCGTAGTCATCTACGCATTATTCTATGTTATCCGATCTAAAGAATTTACAAATATCAAAGTGATTTTTGAACGCATGTTAAAACTAGCCTGCGCTTCGATTATCGCAGTAGGGATGGTTGCGGCGATTCTATTGCCAATCATCATCAGTTTAGTTTCTACTAAGGGTGGTTTGCAAAACTCATTGAAATTTGAGTGGACATTGCAAATCAATCCTTTAGAAATTTTATCGAAATTATTCCTTGGATCATTCGATAATGATTCATGGCCAGCAGGTCCAAACTTGCCAAACATTTATGTGGCGAGCTTCGGGATTTTAGGAACGATTTATTACTTTATCTCTAAGAAGATTACAAAATGGGGGAAGGTCGCAGCAGGATTCGTTCTTGTTGTTTTCTTAATCTCTTGTGCGCATGAATTTACAAGTAAATTATGGCATATGGGACAAAACCCAGCTGGATTCTTCTACCGCTTCTCATGGATTATCGCCTTCTTCTTAGTGTACCTAGCTTACTTAAGCTTACGCGAAGTTGAACGATTTACCGCAAAAGAAGCAAGCATCTTATTTGTCGGAATGGCGATTATTTTTGGGATTGTTCAATTCCAAGAACATTCATTCTTAACAATTTGGCAACGTATCGCAACACTTGGTATTTTCATGATTATGCTTCTTGCATTGTTCTGGACAAAAGCGAAGAAACCATGGGCAGTGATTGCGGTGTTGACGGCAGTTGAATTGACAGCCAATGCGGCCATTGTTCAGTCGCGTGTCGGATATACAGATGCGTATAAATACCATGATGCGGTTCTTCAATTGAAAGATGCGATTAATCCAATTCGTCCTGACGATACAGATTTCTACCGTATCAATAAGACATTTAACTTAAGTAAAAACGATCCGTTTATGGTAGATTACCCAGGATTATCCGTCTTCAGTTCGAACTTGGAAAATAGTACACGTGATTTATTTGACCGCTTAGGAAATAACGGGATTAACGCAACAACATACTATCAAGGAACACCGCTGCAAGACGCACTCTTCTCAGTGAAGTATTTAGTGGCGCCAAAACCAGTGTATACAAAAGAATATCCTGATACTTCGAAGATGTATGTATTCGGAAATATGGTAACGCGTAAAGATATTACGTCAAAAGAACCAGTATATGAAGCTGTAAGAACGAAGACATATGAAACAGGATTAATCTTACCAATTGCTTATGGTGTGAATGATGCGACAGTGAATGTAAAACTGGAAAATCATCAACCAATTCAAAACCATAACAAGATTGTTCAAGCGATGGGAGCTACAAGTGAAAACTACTTAACGCTTCTAGCAGCTAACGAAGTGAAGTTGGACAATATGGAAGTTCCAGATTCTTCTAAACCAGAGACGTATAAACGTGTGGATTCATCGAAACCAGGAACAATTACGTTTCATTTAGTGCCGCAGTCTTCTGAAGATTACTGGGTATCGATTCCACAAAAACTTTCTCATACGAATAAAAACAAAGTGAGAATTTTACTCAATGGAAATACGTATGACTTCCAAGATAAATTCCAACAAACACAACTCATTCAAGTGGCCCATGATTCAGTTGGAAAAGCCGTTGATTTAACGATTGAAATTGACACAGATGACGAATACAATTTGTCAGGTTTACGCCTAGCACGTTCAAATAGTGCCTTAGTAAATCGCATGATTGAAGAGCGTCAACTTCAAGGGATGAAAGTCACTCATTGGAATGATAGTCATATTCAAGGAACTGTGAATATCACAGACGATAGCACATGGATGATGACAAGTATTCCATATGAAAAAGGCTGGACAGTTAAAGTGGATGGTCAAGTCGTTGGAACGGCTAAAGTCTGGGATAGTCTTCTTGCTTTCCAAATTACACCTGGTGAACATACGATTGAGATGACTTATATGCCAGAAGGATTTATGGCAGGTTTCGTGATTTCAATCTTATCAATTTGTATTTATGTGTTAGCCATTTATAAAAAATGGATTTAATTGAATAGGAGTAGACTATAATGACAATTTCAAAAATGAAATTAAAATATAGTTCGCTATTCTTCGTTCCATTTGTGGTGATGTTGGGGGTCTTCCTAAGTTTAGGATTGACCCCTTTTTCGCAATATTCGATTCATAGTGGAGACTTTCTTTCTCAATATTTTCCGCTTTATATCGGATTGCATAAGCTATTTTGGAGTGGAGATTTTAGTGGTCTATTTTGGTCCTTCGAGAAATCGCTTGGAGGAGCCATGCCAAGTGTCTGGGGCTTTAATAGTTTAAGTCCATTCACGTTTTTATATGTGATCTTTCCCATTTCAAGTTTTCAAGTCCTTAGCTACGTGATTCCGCTTCTACGTGCTGGGGTTATGGGAGTCGTCTTTGGATATTTCTTAGAAAAGAAATTCCAAGGCGTATCGAAACATTACTGGTTATCGTTAGGATTGGCTTCGTCATATGCCCTTAGCGGATTTGTCGTATCGCAACAGTACAATCCTAATTTCTTAGATAATCTGGTCTATATTCCGTTTATTCTTTTGGGAATTGAAGAGGTGGCAAGTGGGAAGCGTTCGGTGAAATTACCGCTGTTTCTTGCCATTAGTTTAATAACGGATTTTTATACAGGGTATATGATGTGTCTTTTTGTGGCGCTCTATACATTTTATGTCGTATTCTCGAAGGATATTTCTTTGAAAGAGGCGACACTAAAACTAGCGAAAGTGGCATTGTTTGCACTGATTGGAGTTGGTCTTGCAGCGTTCTGGCTATTGCCAGTCTTTAGTGCCTTATTAGAAAGTAAAGCAAGTGCGGGAAGTACCTTTGCATGGTCGTGGAATCCAGTAAATGATTTAGTCGCTATGCCGCAAAAATTCATCTTAGGATCCTTTGGTGAAAAAGAGTGGGGCGATTCTAAGGCGTTACCGCAACTCTTTATTGG
>CAUVJW010000025.1:0-15090 GCA_963552295.1 uncultured Streptococcus sp.
TTTTCTGACGACTTGAACTTCACTTTCTTAATCTTGAAGTCGATATGTCGCTCCCTGATGGTTGCTTCAATATCATCAATCGAAATTTGTTTGTCATTTTCAATCTGAATGTTAATTTCGTATTTACCGCCGATATCTTTTACATCAACATTCGCAATTTGATATTGTTTTAAATCACAATATTGATAAATATCATGAACGAGCGAGATATCACCTACCGTCCCATTGATGCTTGCTTGGTAGATTTGATGTTGTTTTGTAAAATCATGTGTTAGCCATTGAATCAACATAACGAACACGCTACATACGAGGCCAAAGAACCATAATCCTCCACCAATCGCCATACCGATACCGGAAGTTGCCCAAATACCAGCTGCAGTTGTTAGTCCACTAATTTTCTTGTCACGCATGAAGATAATTCCCCCACCGATGAAGGAAATACCACTAACGATTTGCGCTGCAACACGTGTTGAATCAAAGTCATGAGTATCAAGAAACGCTTCTTTGGAAATAATCATCATCAAGGCGGAAGTTAAACAAACAATAACGTGGGTTTTAACACCGGCTTGTTTATTTCTGGCTTTTCGTTCGTATCCAATTAACAATCCGCAAATACATGCGAGGATAATTGACGTAAAATGTCTTAACTCTAACATCGCGTCAAATGAACGCACAAAAATTTGATCCATACTCTTCCTCCTTTAAAAATGTACCATTCCATTTTACGCATATTTCGATAGAAAGTCAACAATAATGAAATCGTTTTCTAACCATAGTTATTCTACAACCAAAAGAAAAAGAGACAGAAATCTGCCTCTTTACTCTCTATTGATATAAATATGAATAGTCTTTCAATCCGCCGATACGATTCAATGGCCATACTGTAAATACGCCTTTCCCTTCAATGGCAGACTTATCAATAAATCCAATCATTCGACTATCTTTCGAAACGCCTCGATTGTCTCCCATGACAAAGTATTTCCCTTCAGGAACCTTGTCCTCTCCGGTCAACTCTTTCAATGTGAAATCATCGATGAAGACTGTCTTCTTATCATTATTTGTATTGATAAATGGTTGCTCCACTTCTTTTCCGTTAATATATAGAACACCATTTTTCACTTCAACCGTATCACCAGGCATTCCGATGACGCGTTTGATATATTCTTTATCTTCGTCTGGAGCTTGCAATACAACCACGTCAAAACGGTTAATACCGCCAATTTTTGACATAATCATATGATCTCCATTATGAAGGGTTGGATACATCGATTGTCCACTGACTGTAAACGGACGACCTACAAAGAAGTAGAGAATCGCCATAATGATACTTGCAACAGCAATAGACCAAATCCAACTAAGAATTTCTTCTAGAATTTCTTCTAGAATCGGATGTTTTTTCTTAGGTTCATTCCCTTTATTCTTACGAGAGTTTAATCTCTCTTCAATAGAAGACAGGGCCGAATTTTCTACTTGGTTTTCTTCGTACATTCCCATCCTCCTTTATTATTGTAAAGCCTTCACAGCGGCTTTGTATTGAGTATCGTTTGCTTTCAATGCATCACGAATCGCACTCATTAATGCTGTACCAGTCTTCTCATCAACTTCACCAGTTTCAGATAAACCTTTTGATTTTTGAAATTCTTTTACAGCTTCAGTTGTTTTACTATCAAAGTAACCATCTACTGTTACGTCGTATCCTAAACCTTTAAGGATTGTTTCGATTGTTTTCACGTTATCAGACACAGCGCCTTCTTTAACAACTTCACGTGTATCGATAATTGTGATGTTGTAATAATCTGGCATTGATACTTCTTCAGTTGGTTCGATACCTGCTTTATGAATCCACGTTTTGTTTGGTGTTAACCATTTTGCTATCGTGTATTTCAATTCAGCGTTATCGCCAACTTCAATTACAGATTGAACGGTACCTTTACCATAAGTCTTCTTACCGATTAATTTTGCATCTGCAGACTCTTTCAAGGCTGCGGCTAAAATTTCAGAAGCAGAAGCACTACCTTCATTGACAAGTAATACGTATGGTTCAGTAATCTTGAACGTACCATAGTCTTTAGAAGCGTTGTATGACTTGATTTGTCCATCACGATTTTCAACATTAAGAATAGTCTTTCCTTCATCAACGAACATATTCGCAATCATAATCGCTTGATCTAATAAACCACCAGGATTATAACGGACGTCGAAGATAAATTTCTTAACGCCTTTTTCACGTAAATCTGTTACAGCTTTTTCAACTTCTTTTGCAGTGTTTTTAGCAAATGAGTTGATTTGAACGTGACCGATTGTCGCATCGGTTGAATCCACAGTTCCTTTAACCGTTTCAATAGCAATTTTAGCGCGAGTAATCTTTACTTCTAGCTCTTGTGTGCCACGTTGGATTGTTAGGGTTACATCTGTTCCGACTTCCCCACGGACTTTAGAAACAACATAAGAGATGCTCTTACCTTCCATGTCTTCACCATTCACTTTAAGAATAGCGTCATTTTCTTGAAGACCAATCTTTTGAGCAGGTGTTCCTTCACGAGTATTACTAATAATCACTCGGTTATTTTCAGAACGTAATTCCGCACCGATTCCTCCAAACGAACCTGTCATTGTTTCATCGATAGCAGCAGTTTCATCGTTAACTAAATAGTTCGTATATGGATCACCTGTCGCTTCTGCCATTCCTTTTAAGGCTCCGTTGATAAGATCATCTTTGCTAATATTTTTATCAACATAACCGTTCACAAGTGTGTCATATACAAGTTCTAGTTTTTTTAAATCTTCATTTGTAAGTGTGTCACTTGATTTGGCAGTGGTACTATTTGAATCATTCTTTGTCTCAGATTGAGCCACTTGATTTTGTGAAGTTCGAGCAGCATAGCTCGTTCCAAAATAAGTAAATACTCCCGTTAATAATACAGCTAAAAATAATATCCAAACGGAAACTTTTTTCGACTCAAGACCGCTTTGAACGGCACCTTGATGTTTTGGATTATTTCCCATTCGGGTTCCTTCTTTCTACTTCAAAATTTATGCACGTACAGTTTCTAACGCGATTTCCATCATATCGTTAAATGTTTGTTCACGTTCTTGTGCAGTTGTTTCTTCACCTGTTAATAGGTGGTCACTAATTGTAAGAATTGCTAATGCTTCTTTTTTGTGTTGAGCCGCTAAAGCATATAATCCTGCAGCTTCCATTTCCACACAAAGCATTCCGTAATCCATTAATTTCTTCTTGTCTAATTCAGCGTTATAGAAACGGTCAGAAGACAATACGTTCCCTACGTGAACGCCAACACCACGGTCTTTTGCTAAATGATACGCTTTATCTAATAAGTTAAAGCTTGCGATTGGAGCGAAAGTTACTTGGTTTTGAAAAATGTTATTGAAAATTGATGAATCTGTTGTAGCTCCTTGCGCTAAAACGATATCACGAACTTTAACATCTTCTTGCATACCGCCGGCAGAACCGATACGGATGATGCGTTCTGCGCCAAACTCAGTGAATAATTCGTTCGCATAAATCATAATAGATGGAATCCCCATCCCGCTACCTTGAACAGATACACGTTGACCTTTATACAAACCAGTGTAACCAAACATATTACGGACAGCGTTATATTGTTCCACTTCTGTTAAATAATGTTCAGCAATAAATTTTGCACGCAATGGATCTCCTGGCATTAAAACTGATTCAGCAACTTGGCCTTTTGTAGCATTAATATGAACACTCATTTTTTATTCTCCTTTTATGGGAAATCCCCGTTATTGATATATTTAATATTCTACTATAAAACTCTAGTAATGAAAACTTAAAACCGCCTATTTAAGCCTTTCTTAACAACGAACGTACGTCCATTTCACAAAAAAGTCCTAAAAACTGTGTTGGACAAAAGATGTTTTGCCTTCTATAATGAGAGTTATCGAAAGGAGCGTGAGTTCATGAAAGAAACCACTCTAAAAAAAGCTCGTAAAGTACAATCCATTAAGTCCGAAATCATCGGTGAAGTACTTAATGCAGTCACTCACGGCATTGGTGTCGCATTAGCGATCACTGCTCTTGTACTTCTCTTAATGAAGGCAGTAGCAGTCAATAACACCACTCAAATCATTGCATTTAGCGTTTATGGTGCTTCGCTTATCTTGTTATTTCTAGCATCGACACTCTACCATAGTTTTAAATTTACAAAAGCTGCGAAAGTATTCCAACGGATTGATCACTCTTCCATTTACTTATTAATCGCTGGGACCTATACTCCGTTCTGCTTGATTGGAATCGGAGGTCAACAAGGATTAATCTTCTGTATTGCTATCTGGGTCTTCGCGATTGGGGGCGTCATCATTGAAGCCTTCTTCTTAGAGAAGTTCTCAAAAATATCTGTTTTTCTTTATTTAGCAATGGGCTGGGTATCCATTTTCACATTGAAACCTTTATATGAAAGCATGGGCTGGGGAGGCATTTTATACCTCTTCCTTGGTGGATTAAGTTACTCACTAGGAACAATTTTCTACAAGCGTAAATATCATAATTTCTATCATGTCGTTTGGCATCTCTTTGTACTAGCTGGAGCAATTTTTATGTTCCTAGCCGTTTTCAAATATTTATAATGATACGCAAAAAACATCTCTTAGATTGCTCTAAGAGATGTTTTTCGTTTGCTTTCAATTAGCATTGAATGTCATTTTTACATGAACCAGTTTCAACATATTCTTTTAAGTTTTCAAAACTTGTTTCAACCATGTTTAATACTGCTTCATCAGTGTAACTACCCATATGAGGTGTTAATAATACACGTGGGTACATTTCAACTAATTTGCGGATAGCAGGATTTGCGATTTCTTGACCACGTAAGTCTTTGAAGAATACTTCGCTTTCTCCTTCTAATACGTCTAAACCAACACCACGTAAGTGACCAGATTCTAAAGCTTCGATAATAGCATCGATATCTTGTAATTCACCACGAGCAGTGTTTACTAAGATAGCACCTGGTTTCATTTTGCTGATGAATTCTTTAGTGATTACTTTTCCGTTTGCTGGAATGTATGGAGCGTGAATTGAAATCACGTCTGATTTAGCTAATAACTCATCTAAAGGTACTTGAGTACAGATGTGGTCAACGCCTTCTTTAGGGAAAGCATCGTAAGCTAATACGTTAGCGCCTAAACCTTTGAATAATGTTGCAGTTGTTAAACCGATACGTCCGATACCAACAACCCCAACAGTACAGTTACGGATTTCTTTAGCAAACATTTGAGTGTCTACAGTGAAATCTTGTTGGCTTGTTTTTGCTGCAGTGTAAGCAACGTTACGTAATAATGTCATTGCTAATGTTACAGCTAATTCACTAATTGCGTTTGGAGAATAGAAAGGAACGTAACCTAATTTCATTCCTAATGATTTTGCGTATTCAGCATCGATGTGGTTTACACCAACAGTACGAGTTAATACGTACTCTACTCCTAATTCTTTGTAGATATCTAAAGTTTCTTTGTTCGCCCAGCAGTTACCACGTAAGATAACAGCTTTGAAACCTTCTGCTTTGCGAGCAGTTTCTTCTGAATTTAAGTATTCTGGAATACATGTTAATTCGTATCCAAATTTTTTGTTTACTTGTTCGAAAATTGGTAATTCAACTTCACGAACACCATATGCTAAAACTTTCATTTTAAATCCTCCATTTTATATAAATTGAAAAGTAGACCGAAATTCGATCTACTTTTTTGGTTTATCCTACGCCTGGGAAAATAACAGATCCAACAACAATCCAGAAGACAATTGCGAATACTGCTAATACAGTTCCTAGTAATGAAGCATTACTTGCTAGTGCTGCTTCTTTATCGTATTTGATAGCGTAAGCCACTGCAACTGTTGCTGGTGGTGTAGCTAACATAATAAGAATACCTTTTGAAGCTTCAGGAGCCATTGGTAAGAATGGGCTAACTGCGAAGATCACTGCAACGAATACTGCAGGAACTAAGATTAATTTAACAACACTGTAGTACCAAACCATCTTATCTTTAACGGCTTCACCTAAAGAAATGTTTCCTAAAGTGATACCGATTGCTAACCATGCAAGTGGTGAGCTTAAGTCAGCTAAGTAAGTAATAGCTTTGAATAACCATGGAGCTGTCTTATCGATACGTAAGAAAGCGTACATAACTTCTTTAGTTTCTTCACCAACTTTTACTTGTACAGCAACTTGTGGTAATGAAGCTTGGAAGATCCAGATTAATAATCCAGCAAATGTTGCGATAACGATGATGTTACCGAAAATCATTTTTAAGTTTTTCTTCTCGAATTTTAATCCGCTCATACGAATTAAACCGTAAGAGTATAAGAATACACGGTAAGCTAGGTTAAAGATGTTCGCATATAAAGTACCAGTCGCTCCTAACAATCCGTTAATGATTGGAATACCAAAGAAAGTTGTAGAACCGAAAGTTGTTAATACTGATAAAGTAGTTTTACGGTCACCTTTCTCCTTAATAAAGAATAATTCTCCTAAAAGAATTAAAATGACATAAGCGATAAAACCAAAAATAAATACGTTTAAACCAGTTGTGAATGTTTTGTCGTTAATGTCAACCATGAAAGCTTTGAACGCTAACGCAGGAATCGCAACTGAAAGTAAAACGTTAGATAAGACTTTACCACTGTTTGCATCAACAATATTTTTCTTACGGATGATGTAACCCACTAAGATAATTGAAATTGTTGAGAAAATAGCAGACACAAATGTTGGTGCTGTTAAGATCTTAACGATATTTTCCATTGGATAGATATCCCCTTTTCTTATATTTTATTTTTTGTGCATTTAAAATGCCATAAGATATGATACCACATTCTTTAAGAATTGTTTAACAATATCCCCTATTTTCAAAAAATTTCATTTTGATTTTCATCAATCAAAAATGATTGGAAAACGTTATTTCCAAGAAACTTCCCTTGGTGAGTTAGAACGTACCCATCAGAAGTAGTTGTGAGCAATTCCTCTTCAATTAGTTCTTGAATAACTTCTCCGTAGATTTCATCCATAGAATTTCCAAATCTTTCCATAAATTCCTTCTTTGAAACACCTGAAAACTTTCTTAAACCTAAAAACATAAATTCCTCAATGAGTTGTTTTTTTGTTAACAAAGTCTCTGAAAAAATAGGCAATTTTTCATCTCTTAACGGAGTCAGATAATGTTGAATAGGTCCATTATTTTGGTAACGAACTCCATTCACATACCCATGAGCACCCGCACCAAAAGCAAAGTACTCATCCGCCTTCCAGTAATGGAGATTATGTCTTGATTCATATCCAGGAAGTGCATAATTACTAATCTCATAATGATGACGAGCAAAGTTCTCCATTGTCTGCATCGCGAGTTCAAACATATCTGCCTCTTCATCCTGTGTCGGCAATGGAAGCTTCCCTTGTCTCATCAAATTATAGAAAACCGTCTTCTGTTCTAAAATAAGTGAATAAATTGAATAATGAGGCAGGTCTAACTCCATTGCCATTTTTAAACTCTCTTCAAAATCAGAAATCGTCTGTTTTGGAAGTCTAAAAATCAAGTCGATACTCATATTCTCAAATCCGACTTGTCTTGCGTTCTCGATAGTACGAATTGCCGTTTCTTTTGTATGCTTACGACCAATCGCTTTCAATAAATCATTATTAAAGGTTTGGACTCCCATACTGAGACGGTTCACACCGCCTTCCTTCATCACAGAGAGTAATTCAGGTGTGCCGTCATCTGGATTGAGTTCCATCGTAAACTCTGCACCGTTTTGAAGCGGTAAATGTTGATGGATCCCATCCAATAACCGCTCCATTTGTTGAGGATTTAATGAAGACGGTGTTCCGCCACCAACATATAATGTTTCCAGTGGTGCAATTTTATATTTCTGCCCCGTCAATTCCATTTCCTTGATAAGTAATTCAATATACTCATCGACTGGTTGTCCTTCAATAAAGACTTTATTAAAATCGCAGTAATAACAAATATGCGAACAAAAAGGGATATGAATATATGCTGCTTTTGTAGACATTATTCATCTCCCTCCTTTCTAAAAAATGGCTCCTTCTTGAACCTTAATATCTTCATCATTTATATAATCACGGATTGTCTCAATCGCGATTTGTAAAGCTTTTGTGCTCTCTTCAAGCGGTAGAGACGGTTTATCCGTCGTTTGTTCTGGAATAAACGGAATATGCATAAAGCCTGCTTTAAACGGTTTATTGGCCTTTGTCGAAGCAAATAACGCTTGGTACATAATGTGGTTACATACGAATGTCCCAGCAGTATTCGAAACTTCCGCCGAAATTCCAGCTTCACGAAGCGCTTTTACAATCCGTTTGATCGGTAAAGTGGTAAAGTACGCAGCTTCACCTTCAGATTGAATTGCTTCATCAATCGGTTGTTGACTGATATTGTCTGGAATTCTCGCATCATCGACATTAATCGCAATACGCTCCATTGTAATCCCAGCTCTTCCACCTGCTTGCCCTACGCTTAATACCGCGTCTGGTTTCACATCATTAATCACTTCATTCAAGCGGATAGCTGATTCTTTAAACACAGTCGGTAATTCTAAACGAATCAGTTCTACTCCTTCAATTTCGGGAAGAGCCTTCACACATTCAATCGACGGATTAATCGTTTCCCCTCCGAAAGGGTCAAATCCTGTCACAATAATTTTCATAACATCCCTCTATTTCGGTTTATTATTTCTTAACGCTTCTACCTTTAATGGATCAGGCGTAATATAAGTATTTTGTTGGCCTTCGTAGACTACAAAACCTGGTTTAGCTCCATTTGGTTTACGAATTTTCGATACTTGAACATAATCCACAGGAACCGTCCCAGAAAGTCGATATTTCGAGTAGTATGCCGCGAGCATCGCGCCCTCACCAATCGTTTCTTCCGCCGGGTCACTGGATTCAATAATCACGTGCGAACCAGGAATATTTTGCGCATGAAGCCATAAGTATTCCTTTTTCGCTTGGCGTAGCGTTAATTGGTCATTTTGTAAGTTATTACGTCCAACAAGAATACGAGTTCCATCTGTTGCGTAGAACACATGCGGTTTCGCGCCACCTTGTTTCTTAATGCCTTTTTTCAGAGCAGAACGCTTTAAGTATCCACTAGCCACAAGCTCTTCACGAATGGCTTCTAAGTTGAATACATCTGCTTCTTCAATTTGGTAAATAACACTTTCTAGGTAGTCCATCTCGTTTTTAGTGGCTTCTTGTTGCTCATGAATATGCGTTACCGCATTTCTTAGTTTTTGGTATTTTTTAAAATACGCCTGCGCATTTTGGGAAGCCGTTAATAATGGATTTAATGGAATCGTCACTTCTTCATAGTCTTGATAGAAGTTTTGAACCGTTACACTACTTGCACCTTTTTCAACTTGGTGTTGGTATGTGTTAATCAAGTCTCCATAAACGCGATAATGATCCGCATCTTCAGTTCGTGCTAAGTCTTCATCGAGTTTTACCATTTTCTCACGGTTCTTACGCAGTTCAGATTTCAACATTTGTAATAGGTGCCCTGCTAATTGTTGAATCTTCTCTTCTTGAATCTTCTGTACATAGTAAGCACTCAATAATTCAGACAGTGTCTCAAAGCTTTGGGACTCACCCGTCTTACTCAAATACGGAAACGGTAAAAAGTACGTCTTCCCATCCTCTGCCTTTGTAAGTGTAGGCTGAATCGATGTATTTCCTTCTTCGAGATAGTGATGTAAGGCTTCCGCTAAACTTTGTCCCTCTCTTTCACTACGCTCCACAATTTCGTGAGCTGACTGTTTACTAATCCCTTGAAAGACATTCATCAATGTTCTCTCACCAGGTTCGTCCATAAATGGATGAAGTAAACTGTCTAATTCAAAGAGCGAATACTCAAAAGGATTTTTCTTTTGAGTTTGAGGAGGCATCACATAGCCAGCACCTGGTTGTAAGGTACGATAACTGTTTTGGCCAAGAGAGACGCGCTTCACGCAATCGATAATCGTGTTATCTTCTTGATTCACCAAAAATAAATTACTGTGACGACCCATCATCTCAATAGTGAAACGGTACCCCGCCTTATCTCCAAGTTCATCACGTGTGGAAACGTCCATGTGTAAAATACGGTCATTTTCCACTTGAGTGAATGATTGAATAATAGACCCTTCTAAATACTTACGAAGAATCATACAAAAGTTAGGAGCAACTTCTGGATTCTCTGGTTTCTCAGAAATAAATTGTACACGAGCCATCATTGGATGTGCCGAACAAACAAGTAAGTAGTTCTTACGGTTAGCACGAATGGTGAACTGTACATCGTATGGTAATGGCTGATGAATCTTTGTAATCCGTCCTCCCACTAATTGAGGCGCTACTTCGTCCATCATCCATTTGGTGAAAATACCATCAAATGTCATGAACTCACTCCTTTCTTTTTCTTGTCTAAAATTATAATGCTGCTAAACGAGCAATTTCGATAATGACTTGTGTTGCTTTTTCCATTGATTCAACAGCAACATATTCATAACGTCCATGCATGTTTTCGCCACCAGCAAAGATGTTTGGCGTTGGTAATCCCATGAATGAAATTTTAGAACCATCAGTACCACCACGGATTGGTTTAATAATTGGGACGATGTCTAAGTTTTCTAACGCTTGTTTTGCCACATCAACACAACGGAAATCTTTCTCGATAATTTCAGCCATGTTGTAGTATTCGTCGTGTAAATCAACAGTAATACGGTCTGTATCTAACTCTTTATTCATACGAGAAGCGATACGAAGCATCATGTCCTTTTTCGCATTGAATAATTCACGGCTGTGGTCACGTAAGATGTACACTAATTTCGCTTCTTCCACAACACCTTCTGCAGCTACTAAGTGATAGAATCCTTCACGTCCTGTTGTATGTTCAGGAACTTCGAATTCTGGAAGTGCGTTTTGGAACTTACGTGCTAATTCAAGTGCGCTCACCATTGTATCTTTCGCTGTACCAGGGTGAACATTTTTTCCTTGAATACGAACTGTAGCACGACAAGCGTTGAAGCTTTCGTATTCTAATTCACCAACGGGTCCACCGTCCATTGTATAAGCAAAATCACATGCAAATTGCTCTACGTCGAATAAATCAGCGCCACGTCCGATTTCTTCATCAGGACCAAACGCTACACGAATTTTTCCGTGTTTGATTTCTGGATGTTGTAATAAATATGCACCTGCTGTTACGATTTCTGTCACACCAGATTTGTCATCAGCACCTAGTAAAGTTTTCCCGTTTGTTGTGATTAATGTTTGTCCAACATAGTTCTTTAAGTTCGGGAAGTCTTTAGGATCTAGTACAAATTTTCCTTCTTCGTCTAAAACGATTGCTTCACCATTATAGTTTTCGTGAATTTGCGGTTGAATATTTCTAGCTTCAAAGTCCGCTGTGTCCACGTGAGCAATGAAACCAATTGTTGGCACTTCATGGTCAACATTTGATGGGATTGTTGCTGTTAGGAAGCTGTTTTTAGGATTCAAATAGACTTCTTGGAATCCTAATTCATTTAATTCTTGTTCTAAGTCCTTTAAAAACGCTGTTTGAGAAGGCGTTGTTGGGACTGTTTGACTTGTTTCGTCAGATCTTGTTTCTTTCTTTACGTAACGGATAAAACGTTCTGTTAATTCTTTATGCATTTTCTTCACCTGCTTTATAAAATTCAAATGGATCTGTAAAAGTTTCACTTTCGATCACTGTCACATCCCATTTGTTTTCTTCTTTCCATTCATTAACCCATTTGGCTAATTGTTTACGACAAACCACTTCGATATGATGACCAGCATCTACTAAGAATAATGGAGTCTCTTGTATATCATGCGCTGTATGGTAGAAAATATCTCCTGTTACAAAGGCGTCTGCACCATTTCTAAGTGCATCCATGTAATAATTTCCACCTGATCCACCCATAACGGCAACTCTTGAAATGACTCCATCTGGGTTCACACGAGATGGAACATAACGTAAGCCTTTAAGATTAAATCGCTCAGTAACAAAGGCGATAAATTCATCCCCTGTCATTGCTTTTGGAAGATTTCCTACACGGCCAAATCCTAAAGTCTTTCCAGCATTCTTCAATGAGAAGACGTCGATTGCTGGTTCTTCATAAGGATGTGCCTCTCTTAAGGCACGTAAAACATTACTTAACACTTCTTCAGAACAGACAACTTCTAGTTTGACTTCTTCTACAAATTCTGGTTTATTTAACGAACCGATTGCAGGATTCGCACCTTCAACAGGTGTAAATTGTCCTATTCCAGAGCTTTGGAACGCACAGTCTTTATAGTTGTCACCGATAGTTCCAGCTCCCGCTTCAAACATCGCTTCTAAAACTTTATCTGCATCATTTTTAGGGACAAAAGTAATCACCTTGACAGATGGAATTGTAGTTGTTGGAGACATCACTGTTACATCAGATAATAACAATTCATCCGCCAACCAATCATTCACACCGCCTTCAACGACATCAAGGTTGGTATGTGCTGCGTACACCGCAATATCATGCTTCAAAATTTGTTGGAACATTTTATTTTGCGGAACGGTTAGATCAAATAACGCAACTGGTCTAAAAATTGGTGGATGATGCGCAATAATTAAATCAACGTTTTTTGCAATGGCTTCTTCGATGACACTTGGACGAATATCGAGCGTCGTCATAATCACTTTAACTTCTTGATTCCAATCTCCAAAATGAAGTCCAATGGGATCTTTTGGAACCGAAAGACTCTTTGGCACTCGTTTTTCAAAACGACTTACCACATCTCTAACTGTTGGCACGATCAATCACTCCTTGCAATTCATTAAACGCTTTTTCAAACTGCTCAATTTTTTCATGTTGAGGCGTCTTACTCTTTTGTAATTGTTCCAGGATTTCTTTATTTTTACGGTTCATTCGATTCCATTTTGCAACACACAATTCTGTTGGTTCTTTTAATAAAATAGGACCGTATTTTAATTCTAGTTCTGTGTATTCTATACGTTCATTTACTGGTTCAGCAACAATAATTTCATACAAACGATGATTATCTTCAACGACCGTCTCATGAGTAATGCGGTACGAATACTTCATTAACCATTCACGCACAAAATGTTCTGCGACGTTTGGTTGAAGAATGAGTCGCTCTTGGCCGTTTAAATGACCGCCACTATATCCAGCTTCTAAGATGCGAGAAATCAGCTCTCCGCCCATCCCACAAATCGTAACAGCCGTAATTTCATCTTCTTTTGAAAGAATTTGCAATCCGTCCCCAAAGCGAACTTCGATGCGGTCTTCCATTCGATAATCACGAACTGTTTGCTTCGCTGATAAAAACGGTCCTTCAACTACTTCACCCGCAATCGCTGAAGGAATCTGATTATTTTGAATTAAATACACTGGTAAATACGCATGGTCACTACCAACATCGCATACCTTTGAACCGTTTGGAACAAAACTAGCAACACGAGTTAATCGTTCTCCTAATTCAATCATTTTATACCTCTACATTTTCTTTTCATTACGAAATAAATAACACTTTCACACCGATACTCTTCAAATAAGCTACGGTTTCAGGGTCAGCGGTATGGTCTGTAATTAAATGAGTAATCATATTACACTCCGCTGTATGAAAGTTTGAATCACGACCCACTTTAAACCCTTCCGTTACAATGATGCGGTGCCCTGTTGTACGTTCTAAAATCACACGGTTCACTGCCGTCTCTGGCAGTGCATACGTTGAAATTCCGTTTTTACTAATTCCTCCAACGCCCAAGAAACAAATGTCTGCGCGCGCTTTTGAGAATGAGTTAATCGCAAAATCCCCTACAAGAGATTTTTTCTGTTCGAAAATTTCTCCACCACTAATCACGATTGACGCTTTCGTAGTCGGCTTTTTGAAGATGGAACGACCATTATTCGTCAGAATCGTAACATTAGCATCTGCTAGAAAATTTAATAACAAAAAGGCAGTAGAGCCTGAGTTAATAAAGACCATATCATGATCTCTTACTAATCCCGCGGCTCTTCTTGCGATGTTTTTCTTCATGGAATTATATTGAATTTGATCCACGTTTTCTTTTTTAATTTTTCCAGCAAGATACCTTGCGCCTCCGTAGAAGCGCTCGATAACTCCTTGGTCTTCAAATTGCTGTAAATCTCTTCGAATGGTGATTTCAGAAACTTCTAACTCTTTCGATAAGTCTTCAACAGACATCTCATGGTTTTCTTGTAAAAGCTGAAGGATACGTTGTTGTCGTTTAAACACAACCCCTTTACTACTCTTCAAAGTTTCTTCCTCCTTTTAGAAATCCATTCACGTCTTATTTAATTTTTAATGAAAGCTCATCTAATTGTTTTGATGACACTTCACTTGGAGCTTGTGTCATTGGGTCAACGGCTGAGCTGTTCTTAGGAAACGCAATTACTTCACGGATGTTGTCTTCGCCAGCTAGTAACATTACTAAACGGTCTAAACCAAGAGCAATTCCTCCGTGTGGTGGGAATCCATAGTCTAATGCGTCTAATAAGAATCCAAATTGACTTTCAGCAGATTCTTTTGTAAATCCTAAAACTTTGAACATCGCTTCTTGCATATCTCGACGGTAAATACGTAATGAACCGCCGCCTAATTCATAACCGTTTAATACGATATCGTAGGCTTGTGCTTTCGCAGAGGACGGATCATCGATTAATGCTTGAAAATCTTCGTTCACTGGACGAGTGAATGGGTGGTGCATTGCAACATAACGGTCTTCTTCAGCGTCATGTTCTAATAATGGCCAATCAACAACCCATAAGAAGTTGAATTTGTTTGTATCGATTAAGTTATGTTTCTTACCAAAGTGTAAACGTAATTCAGATAATGATTGAGCAACCACTGATGGTTTGTCTGCACAGAAGAACACGATATCTCCTACTTCAGCATTAATACGTTCACGAAAAGCAGCTTCTTGGTTCACGATGAATTTCGCGATTGGTCCTTTTAGACCGTCTTCTTCAACTTTAATCCATGCTAAACCTTTAGCTCCGAATTTAGAAACAAAGTCTGCTAAGCTATCTGCATCTTTACGAGA
>CAUVJW010000026.1:0-14312 GCA_963552295.1 uncultured Streptococcus sp.
CCAACAAATTGATTATCAGGATTTTGGAATACCATTCCAACTGCGCGTCTAGCGTCATATACCGTTTCATCATTTAAAAGAACGCCATTAATGAATACTTCTCCGCTACCTGCTTCGATAAGACCATTCATGACTTTTGCTAGTGTTGATTTCCCAGAACCATTGTGGCCGATAATCGCTAACCACTCCCCACGGTTAACCTTTAAAGAAACTCCAGCTAGAGCTTCTCTAGCATCCTCTTCGTGATAACGGTAATGAATATTATTTAACTCAATAATTGTTGATTGCAACGGGGACACCTCTTTCCCTTTTCCTATGTATGTATAAAAATATGTATAAATAAAAAAATACACTTTTTCATGATGAAGTGCTCCCCCGCCAAAAACTTGGCGGGAAAACAACGAGCTAGACTAAATAATCTGAGAAAGAATAAGGCTACCTTTTCAGTAGCCCCAGACTTTCCATCTTATAAGCAAGATGATTATTACCATCATGACGCTCTTTTCAACCATCGAAAAGTGTTCGATTGAATGTTTATTAAACTAATTCAATGATAACCATTGGTGCAGCATCGCCACGACGAGGTTCAGTTTTAAGAATACGAGTGTATCCACCTTGACGTTCGCTGTAACGTGATGCTAAATCATTAAATAATTTTTGTAACGCTGTTTCAACAACGATTGATTCGCCTTCTTCACGAACATCTGCTACTTCGTTACGTACAAATGCAGCTGCTTGACGGCGAGCATGTAAGTCTCCACGTTTACCTAAAGTAATCATTTTTTCTACAGTAGAACGGATTTCTTTAGCACGAGCTTCAGTTGTAACGATACGTTCGTTAATAATTAAGTCAGTTGTCAAGTCACGTAATAACGCTTTACGTTGTGAACTTGTACGTCCTAATTTACGATAAGCCATTTTTAATATTCCTCCTTCTTAAGAGTTTCTATTAGTCTTCACGACGTAAGTCTAAATTTAAATCGATTAATTTTTGTTTCACTTCTTCAAGCGATTTACGACCTAAGTTACGTACTTTGATCATTTCCGCTTCAGACTTGCTTGTTAATTCATGTACTGTGTTAATTCCAGCACGTTTTAAGCAGTTATATGAACGAACTGATAAATCTAGTTCTTCAATAGTCATTTCAAGAAGACGTTCTTTTTGAGTTTCTTCTTTTTCGACCATGATTTCCATAGGGTGTGCTTCATTTGTTAAATTAACAAAGATATTTAAGTGCTCAGTTAAGATACGAGCCGCTAAACTAACAGCATCTTGAGGAGCGATAGAACCATCTGTCCATACATCAAGAGTTAGTTTATCATAAATATTTTTTTGACCAATACGAGTGTTTTCGACTTGGTAGTTCACTTTACTAATCGGAGTATAAATAGAATCAATTGGGATTACACCAATTGGCATATTATCAGATTTATTGTAGTCAGAGCGAACATATCCACGACCATTTTTAGCATTCATACGAACATGGAAGTGATATCCTTCAGCTACTGTACAGATATATAAATCAGGGTTTAGAACTTGAATGTCGCTATCATGTTTGATATCGCCTGCAGTCACTACCGCTGGACCTTTAACATCAATTTCTAATACTTTATTTTCATCTTCAGTGAAAGACTTCAATGCAATTTTTTTAATATTTAAAATGATTGCAGCTACGTCTTCAACCACGCCATCTATTGTTGAAAATTCATGTAAAACGCCATCCATTTGGATATCTGTTACTGCAGTACCAGGGAGTGACGATAATAAGATTCGGCGTAATGAGTTCCCTAAGGTAGTACCATAACCGCGTTCAAGTGGCTCAACAACGAATTTACCAAACTTTGCATCTTCGCTGATTTCGATCGTTTCAATTTTTGGTTTTTCAATTTCGATCATGTTATTTACCCCTTTCAAAACGTACGTTCAATGTGCGATTGTCCGACAAAATTCAACAATAACAATCCATTACACACGACGGCGTTTTGGAGGACGACATCCATTATGAGGGATTGGTGTTACGTCACGAATTGCTGTCACTTCTAATCCAGTAGCTTGTAATGAACGAATAGCAGCTTCACGACCTGAACCAGGACCTTTAACAGAAACTTCTACAGTTTTCATTCCATGCTCCATTGAACCTTTTGCAGCAGATTCAGCAGCCATTTGAGCAGCAAATGGTGTTGATTTTTTAGAACCTTTAAATCCTAAAGCACCTGCAGAAGACCATGAAACAGCATTACCATGAACGTCTGTAATCATAACAATTGTATTATTAAATGTTGAACGGATGTGTGCTACACCAGATTCAATATTCTTTTTCACGCGGCGTTTGCGTACAACTTTCTTTGCCATGAAGAATTAACCTCCTTCTTCTCTAAATTATTTTTTCTTACCTGCAATAGCCTTAGCTGGGCCTTTACGAGTACGAGCATTATTTTTTGTATTTTGACCACGAACTGGTAAACCACGACGGTGGCGAACTCCACGGTATGAACCAATTTCCATCAAGCGTTTGATGTTTAAGTTCACTTCACGACGTAAGTCACCTTCAATTTTTAGTTTATCCACTTCAGCACGGATACGGTCTAACTCATCGTTCGATAAATCGCGAACACGAGTATCTTCACTAACGTTAGCAGCTGCTAAGATTTGTTTTGAAGTAGTAATACCGATACCGTAAATATAGGTTAAAGAAATAACAACACGTTTTTCACGTGGAATATCCACACCTGCAATACGAGCCATACTAATGAGTACCTCCTTATATATTATCCTTGACGTTGTTTATGTTTGGGATTTTGACAAATCACCATAACTTTACCATTGCGTTTAATTACTTTACATTTTTCGCAAATTGGTTTTACTGATGCTCTAACTTTCATTTAAGTTCCCTCCTCTATTTCATTAACGGAGTCCATTATTTAAAGCGATACGTGATTCTTCCGCGCGTTAAGTCGTACGGTGATAATTCAACCGTTACTTTATCGCCCGGTAAAATTTTAATGTAGTGCATCCGGATTTTTCCAGATACATGCGCTAAAACCTCATGACCGTTTTCAAGTTCGACCTTGAACATCGCATTCGGTAATGTTTCATTAACAATACCTTCAATTTCAATTACGTCTTCCTTTGCCATGTCTCATCCTCCTTACTTGTAAAAAGTTTTTACGGATTATTTGACGGACTTCTACCGTTATCTAACTTTCTAAGTATACCATTTTAGCTACTATAATTGCAAGATAACAGGCAGTTCCTAGCGAGGTTCGCCCATAATTGATTGAATTGTTTTGAAGAGATTGTCAATGCCGCTTTCTCCATCAACATTACGTAATAAGCCTTTTGCATTATAGTAGTTTAAGATTGGTTTTGATTGTTCAATGTTAATTTGAATTCGATTTTCCACTGTTTCAGGTTTGTCGTCTTCACGTTGATAGAAATCATGAGAACCACAACGATCACATGTACCTTCTACTTTAGGTGGATTATTTGTTTTGTGGTAAGTTGCACCACAGTTACGACAAATAATTCTTCCTGTTAGACGTTGCATTAAGATTTCTGGGTTCACTTCGATGTTAATGACTGCATCGATTGAGCGGTTTAATTCCGCTAAGATTTTATCAAGTGCTTCCGCTTGCGCTTGAGTACGTGGGAAACCGTCCAATAAGAATCCTTTTTCTGTATCGGCTTGTTGTAAACGTTCCTTTACAATGCCGTTTGTAACTTCATCAGGTACTAATTCGCCTTTATCCATGAATGATTTAGCTTTAAGTCCTAATTCAGTTTCTTGTTGCATAGCAGCACGGAACATATCTCCTGTTGAAATATGTGGAATTCCGTATGTAGCAACGATTTTTTCTGCTTGAGTACCTTTACCTGCACCAGGTAGACCCATTAAGATAATGTTCATAGTTGCCTCCTAGAATCATAACTGAAGAACTGACAAAACGCATTGCTGCATCTTGTCAATTTCTCCCATTATTCCTCAATAAATCCTTTATACTTACGTTTAATTGTACGTCCTTCAATTTGTCGGCTTAACTCTAACGCTACCCCAACAACGATTAGAAGGTTTGTACCACCAAGCATCAATCCACGTGGTAAGTTCCATAATGCTGAAGCTACCATTGGAAGGATTGAGATACCACCAAGATAAAGAGCACCAACTGTACTTAATCGTAGTAAAGTACCTGAAACAAATTGTTCTGTATCTTTACCAGGACGGACACTTAAAATATATCCGCTTGATTTTTGTAAGTTTTCTGCTACTTTCTCTGGGTTCACTTGAACGAAAGCATAGAAAAATGTAAATACAACAATTAACACTGTGTATAATGTTGCACCAGCAGGTTTTGAAAAATCAAAAATGTTCGTGGCAAGTTGGTACCAGCCAGATTCACTATGATCTTTTGCGTATAAACTTAAAATAGTTGATGGCAATGTCATAAATGAACTAGCGAAGATAACCGGAATTACCCCTGCAGAGTTGATTTTTAAAGGTAACCAAGATGTTTCACTTGAACCAGTTGCACGTTTTGAGTATGAGATTGGTAAGCGACGTTGCGCTTGTTCAATATATACTACTAACATAACGACTAAAACAATCGCTACGATTAATGCAACTGTGAATCCTACTGCACGATAAAAGTCAGTGTCTGTACGACCTTGAATTTGATTTACATAGAATTCATAAATATCATGTGGCATTCTTGCTACAATACCTGCGAAGATTAGAACAGAAACCCCGTTACCAATCCCCTTAACGGTAATCATATCTCCCAACCATGTTAGGAACATGGAACCAGCTGTTAACACAAGTGCAATCATTAAGAATGTTTTGATCCCTGGGTTGTTAATTAACCCATAGTTTGACCAAACATTAAATCCAAAAGAAATTGCATAAGCTTGGAAAAATCCAATTAAAATTGTTAAATAACGTGTTGCCGAATTTAATTTACGACGACCAACTTCCCCTTGTTTAGACCACTCAACAAACGTTGGTAGAATATCCATTTGTAACAATTGGACAACAATGGATGCAGTGATATAAGGCGAAACTCCCATTGAGAACAATGAGAAGTTTGATAAAGCCCCACCACTAAATGTATTTAACAATCCGAAAATCCCTGTAGTTGCAAATGTCTGAATCGCACCAGCATTTACACCAGGAACAGTAACTTGTGATCCAATACGAAAGATAATTAGAATCGACAATGTAAATAACAGACGTTTTCTAATATCTTTCATTTGAACAGCATTCTTTAGTAGAGTGAACATTAGATCACCTCTACAGTTCCACCTGCAGCTTCAATAGCTTCTTTTGCTGCTTGCGAGAATTTATTTGCTTTTACAGTTAACTTGCGTTCAAGTTTACCATTAGCTAACACTTTGATACCGTCTTTTTCGTTTTTAACGATACCAGCCTCAACTAGTACAGCTGCAGTTACTTCTTGACCATCTTCAAAACGATTTAATGTTCCAAGATTTACAACTGCATATTCTTTACGATTAATATTTTGGAAACCACGTTTTGGAATACGACGGAATAATGGAGTTTGTCCACCTTCGAATCCTAATCTAACGCCACCGCCTGAACGAGCTTTTTGTCCTTTGCTTCCGCGTCCAGCAGTTTTACCATTTCCTGAACCTTGACCTCTACCAACACGGTTACGTTCTTTACGAGAACCTTCAGCTGGTTGTAATTCATGAAGTTTCATGTTCTGGGCACCTCCTCTTATAAGTTTTAAATTAAACTTCCTCAACATCCACTAAATGTGAAACTGTGTTAACCATGCCTTTGATAGCTACGTTAGCTGGTTTAACAACTGTTGAACGAATTTTTGTTAAGCCTAATGCTTTACAAGTATCGATTTGGTTTTGAGGACGTCCAATCAAGCTTTTCTTTAAAGTAATCTTTAATTCTGCCATTTTAATGTCCTCCTTATCCTAAAAGTTCTTCAACTGATTTGCCACGTAATGCAGCAACATCTTCAACACGTTTTAATTGTTTTAATCCTTCGATTGTAGCACGAACCATGTTAACTGGTGTGTTTGAACCTAAAGA
Source organism: uncultured Streptococcus sp. (assembly GCA_963552295.1). GTDB lineage: Bacteria > Bacillota > Bacilli > Lactobacillales > Aerococcaceae > Granulicatella. Next base: position 6,063 of record CAUVJW010000026.1, read on the forward strand.
TTTTGAAGTTACGTCTGAAATACCTGCTAATTCAACAACGGCACGAACTGGTCCACCTGCTGCAATTCCTGAACCGGCTTGAGCTGGTTTTAACAATACGTTACCACCGCAGAAGCGACCGATAACTTCGTGAGGAATTGTAGAACCACTAGTTGGAACTTCAATAAGGTTTTTCTTAGCATCTTCAATAGCTTTACGAATAGCTTCTGGTACTTCTTGAGCTTTACCAGTACCGAAACCAACATGTCCATTATGGTCACCGACAACTACTAAAGCAGCAAAACGTAAACGACGTCCACCTTTTACAACTTTTGTAACGCGGTTAATCGCAACAACACGATCTTCTAATTCTAAGTTTCTTGCATCAATATTAACCATGAAATGTGGATCCTCCTTTTCCTAGAATACTAGTCCATTTTCACGTGCAGCTTCAGCTAAAGCTTTTACACGTCCATGGTATAAGTATCCACCACGGTCAAAGACTACTTCTTTAATATTTTTTTCAAGTCCGCGTTCTGCAATTAATTTACCTACAGCAGAAGCTTCCTCAGTTTTTGTTCCGTTTTCTACATTAGTATCTAAAGTAGAGGCACTTGCTAGCGTCACACCCGCTACGTCATCAATTAATTGAGCGTAGATGTTTTTGTTAGAACGAAAAACGTTCAAGCGTGGGCACTCAGCAGTACCAGAGATTTTACGACGAACACGTGCGTGACGAGTTTGACGCACTTTATTTTTGTCTGGTTTTGTAATCACAATTTTCACCTCTTATTAATTAATCATGCTGCGATAAGCGCAACAAAAGGTAAATAATCACTAAAATTATTTACCTGTTTTACCTTCTTTACGACGTACAAATTCATCAACGTAACGAATTCCTTTACCTTTATAAGGTTCTGGAGGACGTACGCCACGAATGTTAGCAGCTAATTCGCCAACTTTTTGTTTGTCATAACCTTTAACGATTACTTTTGTATTAGAAGGAACTTCGATTTCTACTCCTTCTTCTGGAGTGAACTCCACTGGATGAGAATATCCAACGTTTAATACAAGTTTTTTACCTTGTAATTGAGCACGATACCCAACCCCGATTAATTCCAATTCTTTTTGGAATCCTTCAGTAACACCAACTACCATGTTGTTGAAAACTGCGCGAGTTGTTCCGTGGATTGTTTTGTTTTCTTTTGAATCATCTGGACGAGAGAATACTACTTCACCTTCGCGTTGTTCTAAAGAAATGTTTTGGTTAAATGTATAACTTAATTCACCTTTAGGACCTTTAACTGTTACTGTATGGTCCTTAACGTCTACTGTTACTCCAGCTGGAATAACGACTGGTTTATTACCGATACGGCTCACTTGGCTGCACCTCCTTAATTTCTAGATTACCAAACGTATGCTAGAATTTCTCCACCTACGTTTTTAGCTCTTGCTTCTTTGTCTGTAATAACACCTTCAGATGTTGATACAATAGCGATTCCTAAACCGTTTAATACTTTAGGAACTTCACCTGTTTTAGCATAAACACGTAAACCAGGTTTAGAAATACGTTTCAATCCTGTAATTACACGTTCGTTATTTTTTCCATATTTCAAGAACACTTTCATGATGCCTTGTTTACCATCTTCTTCAACTGAGAAGTCTTTAATGAAACCTTCAGATTTTAAGATGTTCGCAATAGCAACTTTCATGTTTGATGACGGAACTTCTAGTGATTCGTGACGAACCATGTTCGCGTTACGAATACGAGTTAAGAAATCCGCGATTGGATCTGTCATAACCATTAATGAGTACCTCCTTTATCAAGTAGTAATGATTACCAACTTGCTTTCTTCATTCCTGGGATTTGCCCTTTATAGGCAAGCTCACGTAAACAAATACGGCAAAGTTTGAATTTACGATAAACTGAATGTGGTCGACCACAACGTTCACAACGAGTATATTCTTGAGTTGAATATTTTTTTGGACGTTTGTTCTTTGCGATCATTGATTTTTTAGCCAAACTACTCGCCTCCTGTGAGTTTTATTTTTATTTTTGGAAAGGCATTCCAAGTTGAGTTAATAATTCTTTTGCTTCTTCGTCTGTATTAGCTGTTGTTACGATAACAATATCCATACCACGAACTTTGTCTACGCGATCGTAGTCAATTTCAGGGAAGATTAATTGTTCTTTAACACCTAATGTGTAGTTACCGCGTCCGTCAAAAGATTTTTTAGAAATCCCACGGAAGTCACGTACACGAGGTAATGAAACTGTTACTAACTTGTCTAAGAAGTCATACATACGTTCACCACGTAAAGTAACTTTAGTTCCGATTGGCATACCTTCACGTAAACGGAAACCAGCGATTGATTTCTTCGCAGTTGTTACAACTGGTTTTTGACCAGAGATTAATGTTAACTCTTCAACTGCTTTTTCTAAGTTTTTAGCGTTAGATGTTGCATCACCAACACCCATATTAATAACGATTTTTTCTACTTTTGGTACTTCCATAACTGATTTGTAGTTAAATTTTTCAATTAATGAAGGTACTACTTCGTTTTTGTATTTTGCATTTAAGCGATTCATGCAGGATGGTCCTCCTTCCTCAAATTACTGAATTATGCTTTGTTACGACCTTTAGGTACGCGTACCTTTTCACCGTTTTCTACTTTAAAGCCTGTACGAGTTGCTTTACCTGTAGCTGGGTCTACGAACATTACGTTTGAAACATGAATTGGAGCTTCCACTTCAACGATTCCCCCTGTTTGGTTCGCTTGAGATGGTTTTTGATGTTTCTTAACAATGTTAACACCTTCAACGATTACACGGTCTTTTTTAGGAAAGCTCTTTAAGATTTTTCCTTCTTTACCTTTGTCTTTACCTGAGATTACTTTTACGATATCACCAGTTTTTACGTGCATGTGTTACACCTCCTTCGATTTTGATGAGATTTATAATACTTCTGGAGCTAATGAAACGATCTTCATGTAGTTGTTGTCACGTAATTCACGTGCAACTGGTCCAAAGATACGTGTTCCACGAGGGCTCTTGTCATCACGAATGATTACACATGCATTTTCGTCGAACTTAATGTATGAACCGTCTTTACGACGTGCACCTGATTTAGTACGAACGATTACAGCTTTAACGACATCCCCTTTTTTAACAACTCCACCTGGTGTTGCTTGTTTAACGGATGCAACGATTACGTCACCGATATTAGCTGTTTTGCGGCCAGATCCGCCTAGAACTCTAATTGTTAACACTTCACGAGCGCCTGAGTTGTCAGCCACTTTTAGTCGAGTTTCTGTTTGAATCACTATTGGTTCCTCCTTTCAAATGTATACACAATTTGAAATTAAATAATTACTGCTTCTTCAACAATTTCAACTAAGCGGAAACGTTTTGTTTTTGACAATGGACGAGTTTCCATAATCTTAACAATGTCCCCAACTTTTGCTGAGTTATTTTCATCATGAGCTACAAATTTTTTCGTATATTTAACACGTTTACCGTAAGTTGAGTGACGTTTGTAAGTTTCGATTGCAACTACTAACGTTTTGTCCATCTTATCTGAAACAACGCGTCCTTGATATACTTTACGTTGGTTACGTTCTACAGTCATGTTCATTGCCTCCTTTGCTGATGATTATTTTTGCAATTCTTCTTGACGCAATGCAGTCTTGATACGCGCAATTTGTTTACGTACTTCACGAATGCGTGCTGTACCTTCTAATTGCCCTGTAGCAAGTTGGAATCGTAAGTTGAATAGTTCTTGTTTTAATTCATTTTCTTTTTCAACAAGTTCAGCAGTGGATAACCCTTTAAGTTCTTTCTTAAGTTCATTAACCTTCATTCGATTCACCACCATTTTCTTCGCGTTTCACAAATTTTGTTTTAACTGGCAATTTGTGTGATGCCAAACGTAAAGCTTCGCGTGCTACTTCTTCTGATACGCCAGCGATTTCAAACATCACTTTACCGCGTTTAACTGGTGCAACCCATCCTTCAGGTGCCCCTTTACCAGAACCCATACGAACCCCGATAGCTTTAGCTGTGTATGATTTGTGAGGGAAAATTTTAATCCATACTTTCCCACCACGTTTCATGTAACGTGTCATAGCGATACGTGCTGCTTCGATTTGACGGTTTGTAATCCAGTGAGATTCTGTTGCTTGTAAACCGTATGTACCGAATACTACTTCTTTACCACCTTTAGCTTCCCCGCGCATTTTTCCACGGAACTCACGACGGTGTTTTACACGTTTAGGTACTAACATGTTTATTTCCCTCCTTTCTCAGAGTTTTTGTTCTTTCTTGTTGGTAATACTTCATCGCGGTAGATCCAAGTTTTAACACCTAATTTACCGTATGTTGTATCTGCTTCTTCCCATGCGTAGTCAATGTCCGCACGTAATGTATGCAATGGAACTGTTCCTTCTGAATAGCTTTCAGAACGAGCGATATCGGCACCGTTTAAACGACCTGATACCATTGTTTTGATTCCTTTAGCACCAGCGCGCATTGTACGTTGGATTGCTTGTTTTTGTGCACGACGGAAAGCGATACGACGTTCTAAGTCGCGAGCGATTCCTTCAGCAACTAATTTAGCATCTAAATCAGGTTTTTTGATTTCAACAATGTTGATGTGAACTCGTTTACCTGTTAGTTTGTTTAAGTTTGTACGTAATTTATCTACTTCAGATCCACCTTTACCAATTACCATACCTGGTTTAGCTGTGTGGATTGAAACATTAACACGATTAGCAGCACGTTCAATTTCAATTGTTGAAACGCTAGCTTCGTTTAATTGTTTACGGATATAATCACGGATTTTTAAATCTTCATGTAAGAATTCTGCGAAATCTTTTTCTGCGTACCATTTTGAATCCCAGTCACGGATGATTCCGACACGCATTCCTAATGGATGAATTTTTTGACCCACTGATTATCCCTCCTTCTTCTCTGATACCACTACAGTGATGTGGCTTGTGCGTTTTAAGATTTGTGAAGCTGAACCTTTAGCACGTGGACGGAAACGTTTCATAGTTGGTCCTTCGTTCACGTAAGCTTCACTTACATATAGGTTTTCAACATCTAAGTCGAAATTGTGTTCAGCGTTAGCAATTGCAGACATTAAAACTTTTTCTACGATTGGTGATGCAGAACGTGGTGTAAATTTCAAGATTGAAATTGCGTCACCGATTTTTTTACCTCTAATTAGATCGACAACAAGACGAGCTTTACGAGGTGCAATACGAACTGTTTTAGCAACTGCTTTTGCAGATGTGATTTGTTCTGACATTTTTCAAGTCCTCCCCTCGTTATTTGCGTTTAGATTTCTTATCGTCATTCACGTGACCACGGTAAGTTCTTGTTGGTGCGAATTCACCTAATTTGTGACCTACCATGTCTTCTTGAATATATACTGGAACATGTTTTCTGCCGTCATATACAGCAATTGTTTGTCCAACAAAGTTTGGGAAAATTGTTGAACGACGTGACCAAGTTTTGATCACAACTTTTTTGTCGCTACCTTGAGCAGCTTCAACCTTTTTCATCAAATGATCATCGACGAAAGGTCCTTTTTTCAAACTACGACCCATTACGGAAATCCTCCTTCCAGAATTTTAATAGAATCAGATTTGTTATCTAGTTAATTATTTTTTACGACCACGAACAATAAGCTTGTTAGAACGAGCTTTCTTGCTACGAGTTTTGTATCCAAGAGCTGGTTTACCCCATGGAGATACTGGTGTTGGACGTCCGATAGGAGCGCGACCTTCACCACCACCGTGTGGGTGATCGTTAGGGTTCATTACAGAACCACGAACTGTTGGGCGTTTACGTTTCCAACGAGAACGTCCTGCTTTACCGAAGTTAATTAATTCGTGTTGTTCGTTACCAACAGTACCGATTGTTGCACGGCAAGTTGAAAGAATCATACGAACTTCACCTGAGTTCAAACGAACTAAAGTGTATTTACCTTCTTGACCAAGCACTTGTGCACTTGTACCAGCTGAACGAACTAATTGTCCGCCTTTACCTGGTTTTGTTTCAATGTTGTGGATAACAGTACCTACTGGGATGTTTGCTAATGGTAAAGCATTACCTACTTTAATATCAGCATTTTCTCCTGATTCGATACGTTGTCCTACTTGTAAACCTTTTGGAGCAATGATATATGCTTTAACACCATCTACATAGTGAATTAATGCAATGTTTGCTGTACGGTTTGGATCGTACTCGATTGAGTGAACTACACCTTCAACGTTATCTTTGTTACGTTTGAAGTCGATCACACGGTAAGCACGTTTGTGTCCGCCACCTTGGTGACGTACAGTGATTTTACCTTGGCTGTTACGACCAGCGTTATTTTTTGATGATTCCAACAAAGTTTTTTCTGGTGTTGACTTTGTGATTTCGCTGAAGTCATAACCTGTCATATTACGACGGCCGTTTGAGGTTGGATTATATTTTTTAATCGCCACGTCTATTTCCTCCTATTATTATAGTAGTTTTTTCTTTCTGAAGATTAAGCTTCTTCAGCGAATAATTGAATATCTTTCGAATCTTTTGTAAGCTTCACAATTGCTTTACGACGTTTGTTAGTGTAACCACCGTAGCGGCCAACACGTTTGAATTTAGCACGTACATTTAAGATGTTAACTTTTTCAACTTTAACACCAAAAATTTCTTCTACGGCTTTACGTACTTGAATTTTGTTAGCACGTACATCAACTTCAAAAGTGTATTTCTTTTCGTCAGTAGCAAGCATTGAAGCTTCAGTAATGATAGGGCGTTTGATTACGTCACGTGCATCCATTATTGAAGTCCCTCCTCTACTTTAGAAAGAGCTGCTTTTGTGAATAATAATTTGTCGTTGTTTACAACGTCTAATACTGTAACATCTGTTTCGTCAACGATTGTAACGTTTGGAATGTTGCGAGCTGCTAATAATGCGAAATCGTTTGAAGATTCTACAACTACTAACACTTTTGTATCAACGTTTAAGTTAGACAATACTTGTGCAAACTCTTTTGTTTTTGGTGCGTCAAATTGTAATGCTTCCACTACAACAAGCTTGTTATCCAATACTTTTTGTGATAATACTGATTTAATCGCTAAGCGACGTACTTTTTTAGGTAATTTGTAACTATATGAACGAGGTGTTGGTCCGAATACAATACCTCCGCCACGCCATTGTGGTGAACGGATTGATCCTTGACGAGCACGACCAGTTCCTTTTTGGCGCCATGGTTTACGGCCGCCTCCGCTTACTGCACTACGGTTTTTAACAGCGTGTGTTCCTTGACGTAATGAAGCGCGTTGCATGATTACTGCGTCGAATACTACATTTTCGTTTGGTTCAATTCCGAAGATTTCTGAGTTTAATTCGATTTCTCCGTTTGTTGTTCCATCTTGTTTAAATAATGTAACTTTTGTCATTCTCTCGTTCCTCCTTCCCTATTTATTATTTAGATTTAATTGCTGTTTTAATTTCTACTAATGATTTCTTAGATCCAGGTACGTTACCTTTGATTAAGATTACATTGCGTTCTGCATCAACTTTCACTACTTCTAAGTTTTGAATAGTGATACGGTCGCCACCCATTTGTCCAGGTAATGCTTTACCTTTGAAAACGCGTGATGGGAATGATGCTCCACCCATTGAACCAGGACGACGGTGGTAACGAGAACCGTGTGCCATTGGTCCGCGAGATTGTCCATGACGTTTGATAGCACCTTGGAAACCTTTCCCTTTAGATGTACCTGTTACGTCAACGATGTCTCCTGCTTTGAATACATCAACTGTAATTTCTTGTCCTACTTCGTACTCGCTAAGCTCGACATTGTTGAATTCACGAATGAAGCGCTTAGGAGTAGCATTTGCTTTTGCTACATGACCTTTAGCAGGGCGATTTGATAAAACTTCACGTAAGTCGTCGAAACCTAATTGAACAGCTTCGTAACCGTCGTTTTCGATTGTTTTTAATTGAAGAACAACGTTTGGAGTTACTTCTACTACTGTTACAGGAATAAGTTCACCTGCTTCTGTAAAGTATTGAGTCATCCCTACTTTTTTGCCTAAGATTCCTTTGGTCATGGTTACACCTCCATTTTTCTATTTATTATAATTTGATTTCGATGTCAACGCCGCTTGGTAAATCAAGCTTCATTAAGGCATCAACAGTTTTTGGCGTTGGATTAACGATGTCGATCAAACGCTTGTGTGTACGCATTTCAAATTGTTCGCGAGAATCTTT
>CAUVJW010000027.1:0-13404 GCA_963552295.1 uncultured Streptococcus sp.
CTTATAATCATTCTCAATTTTACTAATCTAGAAATAGATATATTATCTTTTGAGACGTTTAGGCTATTATAGCATAGGTATTAAATTGTATTATTGTCGCACAACTTATTTACTGATAATGACTTTTGTTCCATATTACTTTTTACCAAAGAAAAGCTCTATTAGGAAAAGCCTATTATATCGAGAGTTTCTCAATATATTTTTTCATACCACCCTGTTTTCGGCATACGAAAAGCACCGGAGGATCTATTGAAGATTTTCCGGTGCTCTTTTTATTTATAAAAATAATGTTTCATGCCTTTGCAACAACAGCATACAACACAACAAATCCTAATAATCTGAAAACAAACTCGTTTACCATACTTAAAATAACATAAGCAACTACTAACTTATCTTCTTTAACACTGTTCTTCTTAAACAAAATACCATTTGCAGAGACTTCTATATATATTACAAGAAGATAATAGATTAAATAAATGGCTATACAACTTAGTGCCAAAATAAAGATGAGTTTATCCATAAGAAACATACTTGCGAACAACATGAGTATAAACAGAACCAAAAAGAATGTTATCGCACCAAAGAACTTCCCTAATCTATACCCAGTTACTTCATTATGAATCGCGTGGCTATATTCATGAGCTAACTGAATATAATCTGTGTAATGAACAATCTTTTTCTTAGTCAGCTCTTTTGTATAGTAGTTATAGCTAAAGAAAGAACCTTCTTTATAGTTCACACTGACATCACTCAACATGCCTTTCATTTCAAGTTCATGAGTATTCTCAATTTCTCTATTTTTATTGATTCTACTTTTTAATAGAAGTATTACTATTTCCAAAAGAATACAGATTATGACATTCACACCAAATAAATACATAAGATCAAATACCATCCTTCCCTTAGAAATACCTTCTACCTTATAAGCAATTCCATACTTATTTCATTATAACAAATTCATCTTCTGCTGCATACGGCATATTCTACACAACATAAAAACGGTTGAGTATTACTCAACCGTTTTTCTTTGGACTAATTCAATAATTTTTAATACAACGTCGCTGGCTTTTTGCATGCTTTCGAGAGTTACGAATTCATACTGCCCATGAAGGTTTTCTGCTCCGGTAAAAAGGTTGGGAGTCGGAATTCCTTTATAGGTAATAATACATCCATCCGTTCCTCCACGGAATGGTTGAATGTCTGGCGTGATGCCACATTCTTTATAAGCCTCAATCGCTACTTCAACCGAAGTCATATCGTCCTTTAAGATTTCGTACATATTATAGTACTCATCGTAAATCGTGCATTCGATACGAGGCACATCATACGTTGCGTTTTGCGCATCGACGATTTGTTGGAACTGCACTTTTCTCTCTTCGAATTTCTCCATCGAGTGATCGCGTATAATATATTCCAATTCAACCTTACCGATGTCGCCTGATTGTTTCGATAACATAAAGTAGCCTTCGTACCCACTCGTATGTTCTGGCACTTCTTTTTCTGGCATGCGTGCAAATAGTTTCGCTGCTTCTGCCAAAGCATTCACCATCACATCTTTAGCTTGCCCTGGGTGAACACTTGTCCCATGAATCGTCACCACTGCACGAGCCGCATTGAACGTTTCATATTCTAACTTCCCTACGACTCCACTATCTAAAGTGTAGGCAAATTTTGCAGGCATACGCTCCGCTTTGAAACGGTGAGCGCCTTTCCCGATTTCTTCGTCCGGACCAAACGCTAACCAAATATCGCCATGCGGAATTTCTGGATGCGCCATTAAATACAAGCACGCTTCTAATACCGAAACCAGACCCGCCTTATCGTCGGCACCTAGCAATGTCGTTCCATCAGTTGTAATTAACGTTTCGCCAATATAGTTTTTCAAACTTGGAAACTCGCTGACCGTCATTACTAAATTCTTTTCGGCATTAAGCAGCACATCTTCTCCGTTATAATTCTCGTGAATTTGTGGATCGATGTTTTCCGCATTGAAATCTGCGGTATCAACGTGGGCGATAAATCCAATCGCAGGCGCCGCACTTCCTTCTTCCAAGTTACTTGGGAGGAGCGCCACTAAGTAGCTATCCTCTGGATCGAGTTCTACTTTTTGAAAGCCGTATTCCACTAACTCGTCACGAAGCATTTCTAAAAATTCCCATTGACTCTTTGTCGTAGGAATCGTTGTTGATTTCAAATCACTACGCGTATTGATTTTCGCATATCGAATAAATCGTTCTAACATTGTAGGATACATGTTAATAAGAGTCATCTTCTTTCACTTGGTGGAACTCTAAGTCTGCAATTGTTTCACGACCGAACATTTCAATCGCTACTTTAATTTTTTGTTTTTCGTGGTCAAGTTCTACTACTTTACCGCTCATATCATTGAAGGCACCTTCTGTAATGATTACGTAGTCTCCAACAGAAACGTGTAAATCAACTGGAGCATGCACTTTTTCACCGATACGTCCTAAGATAGCTTCTACTTCTTCTGGTAATAATGGAGATGGTTTTGAACCTGCACCGTGTGAACCAACGAAACCAGTTACGCCTGGAGTGTTACGAACGACATACCATGCTTGGTCTGACATCACCATTTCAACTAATACATAACCAGGGAAAGTTTTTTCAACAGTCGTTTTAGTTTTACCGTCTTTTACTTCTACTTCCTCTTCTTCAGGTGAAATCACGCGGAAGATGTTTTCTTCCATACCCATGCTTTGGATACGTGATAATAGATTTGATTTTACTTTATTCTCATAACCTGAATAAGTGTGCAATACATACCATTCTTTTTCCATTGATACTCCTCCTTGAGTGTTGACAACATTTTTCCATACAAAAAAACCTTCATAAGCGAAGGTTTTTTCAACTGCTCTTAGTATATCACTAATCACTTTAAAGTACTATTATTTTAAAAGGAATGTAATGAGTTGATGCACTCCATAGTCCACTACTGCAAAGAAGCATAATGCAGCAAGCACTGTCATAATTACTGTAATTGTATATTTGTTTACTTCTTTACCTGTTGGCCAAGTAACTTTTTTCATCTCTTTAATCACATTTGATAAAAAACGCATTTCGAATCTCCTATTCCTTTTATTTTGTTTCGCGATGTAGTGTTTGTTTGTTGCAATACTTGCAGAATTTTTTAATTTCTAGACGTTCTACTCGTCGATTTTGTCCAAGCGTAATCGTGTAGTTTCTTGAACCACATACGCTACAAGCTAACGCCGCTTTTTTCTGAGCCATATTTTCACTACTTTCTCTAAATCCATATCTACTCCATCATAAGGAAATGAACTTGCTTTGTCAAGTACACACTAGTTGAAGAAAAGGATCGCAACGAATAATAGCAATGCTTGCAATGAATGAATCATCACCATGTTTTTAATCGCTAACGCAAAAGTCGTTTTCTTTTCTTGGAGAGCTTTGAACTGTTGAATATGTTTATACACAGGAACGCCAACTGCTAGCACACCAAGAAGAGTCCAAGGCGCAACACCGAGCAACACCGCAAGCACCATCGCACCAAACGCAATCGCATATAATACTTGATAGACCACTAACGCTTGTTTCTTTCCAATATAGTACACCAATGTATAACGATGGTTCGTAATATCTGTTTCTAAATCACAAATATTATTACTTAACATGATATTGGCAATCGTACAAACAAGCGGCAGAGATAATAGGAACACTTTCAATTGAGCGATAATGTCCAGTTGCATCGTTAAAATACTTCCGTCTAACTGTACTCCTGCAAAGACCGTACCCTCTGGCACATTTAAAAATACCGTAATCCAGAAAATCCCAAATCCCATCGTAAAGCCAGATAACACTTCGCCAAGAGGCATCCTGGAAATCGGGATTGGTCCAAATGTATAAAACACACCGATGAAGAAGCAAATCGCACCGACAATGAGTAATAGAATATTCGTACGCGCTACAAGGATGATTCCAACAACTGCCGCTACTGCAAACAACCCTCCGAAGACTTGCCATGCTTTCTTCACAGTAATGGTACTCGTCCCAATCACATTATGATTATCACGATAATCGGAGTTTTTCGCTTTAACATAGTCCATCAAATTGTTCATTACGGTTGTCGCCATATCAAAACAAATCATCCCGATAAAGAACAACAGCATATTCAAAACATTCACTTGTTTAAATAAAACAAACGAATAAAGAAGCGCGATGACAAATGGGAACACACTCGCGATTTTTGTACGCAATTCGACTAGTTCGATAAACTCTTTTTTCGTCACTACTCAACACTCTCCTTCAACTCAAGGTTTGTATTTGTTAATTTGAACGTATCTTTAATCGCATCCGACACATACACTTTTTTATCTTTCGTTACGAAAATGACATCCACTCCGTCATGACTATTCGCATACTCGATTCCAGCCTTTGGTCCCACAGAGAACATCGATGTTGAAAGAGCATCCCCTTTTGTCGAACTATCAACAATGACAGAAACTCCTTCTACATTATTATCGTATGGATATCCTGTTTTCGGATTTAAAATATGGTGATACGTTTGACCGTCTACGGTTAAATAACGCTCATAAATCCCAGACGTTACAATCGTTTTGTCTTTTTCTAAAATCGTACCAAGCGTCTTCCCACGAGAAGCATCCGGATCTTGAATCCCAACATTCCACGCAACGCCGTCTCTTGCAGGAGAGCCGCCCATCACGACGATATTCCCGCCAAGGTCAATCACTGCAGTTGTGATGCCTTCTTTTGCAAAATATTCCCAAACCTTATCGGCGATATACCCTTTGGCGATCCCTCCAAGGTCCAGTTGCATTCCTTTTTTCTTTAAAAAGACGGTTTGTTCCGCGTCGTTTAATTCAACGTCTTTATAATTCACGAGTGGTAACACCGCATCGATTTCCTCTTGCGTTGGTTTCTTCGCATCATCAAACCCGATATGCCATAACGCCGTCAATGGTCCTACCGTAACATCGAAAGCCCCGTCGAACTCTTCGCTATATTTCAATCCAAGTTTGATTAACTCGTACACATCCGCACTAACCTTAACCGGCTTTTCTCCAGCGGCCAAGTTTACTTCATCCACTTCAGAACCAGAAGCATTCACAGTAATTCGTTTTTCTAAGTCTTTAATCATTTCTAAGGCATTGGTAATCACTTCTTCTGTATTTGGATGGTAGACCGATAAAGCTACCGCCGTTCCGAGTAAGAAGTCTGTTTTCTTCACAGGTGATTTAATAATTTCTCTTGGAGTTTTAATTGATGCGCCTGAAACAGTATCGGCTTCATTCTTCGGTTGACTTTGGCATGCGGTTAAAATTGATGTCGACATTACTGCCAAAAGTCCCCATTTCATCCATTTAGCTTTCATAGTTCTCTCCTTTTAAAAATCATTCCTTAGTATTGTACCTTATTTCACGATAAAACGAAACCCGTGACTTGTAATCCGAATAAAAAACTCCTGCACAACCGTACAGGAGTCGAAATGGTTATTTTAAAATGAATTAGCTTTGTGGAGCTGCTACTTTAATTTCAGCAGTGTCCCCTTTTTGAGCTGCTTCGATTAATTTGTTTGCATATTCAACAAATGAAGTATGCGCATTAGTTGCACCTGAAACAACTTCAACGTCTGAAGGGTTTTGTTTAGCAACTAAACCTTCGTTGTAAGCTTTGAAGTATTCTGCTGGGCCAGTACCCACTTTATCTTTCATTGCTTTTTCGTATTCTGCGTTAGCTGATTTACGTTCACCTTTATCATTTAAGTTGTCATAATCAGATTTAGTGATTTTGCCACCTTCAACAGTAATCGTAAATTCTACGTGCCATCCACGTTTGTCAGCTTCTGATACTAATTTGTAAGTACCATCTTTTAAAGCAGCATTAGATTTTTGTGTTGCTGCTTGTGTAGTTGCAGTTTGTGTTGTAGCTGCTTGTGTTGTTTTGTTTGAATCAGTTTTGCTGTTTCCGCCACATGCTGCTAATACAAATGCAGATGATAATAATACTGCTGCTGCAGATAATGATTTTTTGATAGTCATGTTTAGAACCTGCCTTTTCTATATATTTTAGAATTAATCAATTCTGTAGGTTCTATTATAGCATATTTCGGATAAAAGTCTAGGACCTGCCTGTAGAATCGTTTCCTTTTTCACTTGAAAAAAGGAAATGAAAATGGCGATTTCTTTTCAGAAAACGCCATTCTTTGTGAATTGTTTTGTTTTATGATTTTCGTTGCAATAACTGACTTGTGATTTTTAACAGCATAGGCTTCACATCAGCTTCAGGCAACTTCTCGATTTGATGGATTGCTTTCATGGTATATTTCAATGCAAAATCTTTTGCAGTTTCAACACCACCTGCATTTACGACCAACTTTTGAATTGCTAGTCGGTCTGTCGCTGTTAACTGATTTTTCTTTTCTAACAGTGGAAGCAATTCTTTTTCACACTTCGGTAAAGACGCAATCAGCGGCAATGTATAAATCCCTTGCGCCACATCTTCTAACACAGGTTTTCCAAATTCAGAAGAACTGACTTCGTAATCAAGAATATCATCTAACAGTTGAAACGCCATCCCAATAGAATTACCGATATGTCTCGCACGCTCTAATTCGCCCATTCCTGAAAAACGTTCTCCCATCATACAACTAAGCATAAATAGTTGCGCCGTCTTCCCATCGATTCGCTTCAAGTAATCTTGAATCGTCACATCGGTTTTGTAGCTTTCTTCCATCTGTGACAATTCACCTTCAATGACACGCATCATCCCGTATGTTGGGATTTGGATGCCCGCTAAATCTTGACTATATTTTGAAAGCAACTGATAGCACACTGTCAATAAGTAGTCGCCTGCATAAATCGCCACACGATTCCCAAATCGAGCACTAATCGTTTCTTGTCCTCTTCTTGTATCAGCTTCGTCGATGACGTCATCGTGTAATAATGTTGCCACATGAAGTAGTTCAAGAGCCGCAGCCACAGCATGGACTTCTTCCTTGTTTCGATTTTCGTTCCACATTGAGAATAAAATCAAATAAGCAGGTCGCACCATTTTTCCACCGGATTCAAGGACAGCCCAAATAGCCTCACGAATCTGTTTGTTTTCGATCGTGATAGATGCATGCATCATCGTTTTTACTTGTTTTAATTCTTCATGTAATTCGGGATACTCCATCCACATTGGATGTACGATTGTCATAGTTTTCTCCTTCTAGTCGACCTTCTAAAAAAAGAAGCCGACAAAAAATGCCGACTTCATTATAACATACTTATTTAACGAGTTGGTTTCCTTGCTTATCGAATCCATATATTGCTTTCGACTTACCATACCACCAGCTACCCGCAGTTCTTTGGAACCATGGAATCACGTAGTAATCAAGACCAAATGCACGACCTGAACCGTTCATTAACGCAATCGCTGCAGGAACAAACCACATGTTTACCCAGTAGAACATACCAGATAAGCAGAATGTTGCGACTAAACCGATTGTTACTGCGTTGACGATCCATGTTAAGAAGCCAGCCATGATTGCTAAACCGATAGCTAATTCTACGAATGACATCACTTTTTGCATTAAGTGAGCGACTTCAACGTTTGGAATCATGATTTGCATGATTGATGCGAACCAGTCTGGCATTTTTTCGATGACCATTGCTGGTTGTTCACCGTATGAATAGTTGAAACCGAATGAAACAACTTGAGTTGCTGTTTGCGCTGCAGCTTCTGTCGCACCACTTGCTGCTGTTACAGTTTCTGCTGCACCACTTGCTGCACTTGTTGCTTCTGTTAACCAAGGGAACGGGAATGCTAAATGACTTCCATCAATCCAGCTGCTTGCACCCCATAAACCAAAGATTTTCTTCAAACCTTCGATTGTCCACATACCACCGTAGAATAAACGAAGTGGTACAGACCATAATACGTTACCATAGCGTGATAAATGACCACGGAAGATGTTACGACGGTTCTTAATATGGAAGAACTCGTGGAACACGTATTGAATTGCATAGTATAGTGAGAAGATTTCTAAGAAATACTTGATGTTTACGATGTGTTTCATCAACATTGCAAAGAAACCACTTAAGTGCCATTTGCCCATTAAGAAAGCAACACCATAATGTGAACCGATAGAAACCATGAATCCATCGTATTTACCTTTATAGGCTACTTTTTCTGAGTTATTAATTGAAGCGATAATGTTTTTCGCTGCTGTTTTACCAGTTTGTTCAGCGGCTTGTACGATTTGAGGATGCGGAGCATTTCCTTTATCCGGTTCTTCGTAGTAAGCTAAGTCACCGATTGCGAAAATATCTGTTTCGCCATCGACTAACATGTTTTCATTAACCACTAAACGACCTGCACGAGCTGCTTTAAATCCAAACACTTCAGCTTCTGTGTTGGCTTTAACCCCAGCTGTCCAGAATAGTGAGTAAGTTGGAATCACTGTGCCATCAGCTAAGCGAATGCTGTTTTGCTTCACTTCAGAAATTCCGTTTCCTTTAATCACTTTGATGCCGCGTTTCACCATGAAGGCTTCTGCTTTATCCGCATCTTTTGCATCTAACATGTTTAAGATTGTTGGAACTGCTTCGATAATGTATAACTCGAAGTCGTCTTTATCTAAATTGTATTCATGTGCTAACACTGGAATCCAGTCCATTAATTCACCGACTAATTCAACCCCAGTAAATCCGGCACCACAAACTGCAAACGTTAATAACGCTTTACGTTTTTGAGGGTCATGTTCTTTAGCCGCTTTTTCTACACAGCTAAGAATATGTTTACGCATTTTCACTGCGTCTTCCATTGACCATAACGTAAATCCATTCTCTTTAACACCTGGAACGCCGAAGTCATTGGCTTCTCCACCCATACCAAGTACTAAATAATCATAAGAGAATTCGCCATGTTTTGTACGAACCACTTTGTTTTCTTTATCAAGACTTGTAACGGTATCTGTTACTAAGTTTACATTTTTAGAACGTGCAAAGATTTTTTGTAAGTCGTATTGAATCGCATCTGGCTCAACACGTCCCCCAGCAACCTCGTGTAATTCAGTCATGTAAGTTAAGTAAGGATGTTTATCAATTAATGTAATTGTGACATCTTTATTCTTTTTCAACTTATGTGACAACGTCTTTGTAGCGGCTACCCCTGCAAATCCGGCACCGATTACTACAATGTTTGTTTTTGTCATTGCAAATCCTCCTTGAATTTTCTCACTTTAGTAGTATATTCTATTTTGCACTTTTTGTCCATTGATTGTCGGTTGTTTCACGAACTTTAGCCGACTTTTTTGTCCGAGTAGTTTTTGAGTAGTTTTACATGTGTTAATGCATAGTTTGCCGCAATCCCAATAGCGATTCCTGCAAAGATTCCGACGATGGACATGGCTGGTAAATATAAGAGCACGGTCCACGATTTTGCCATCCAGCTTGCAACCATCAATTGACCGACATTGTGCAAAATTCCACCTGTGGCACTGACGCCAATCATGCTCACGCGTTCCTCACCAAGCTGCTTCACCAGATACATCCCAATAAAGCTGACAAGCGCGCCCATCCCACTATAGAGGAAGGTTGAGAACGTCCCACCTAGAACGGTCGTCATCAATGTTTTCATCACGACAACTAAAACCACTTCTTTAAACGATAGTGTATATAAACTGATTAGCGTTACAATATTGGCTAACCCTAGCTTTGCCCCTGGCGCAAATGTAAAAGGAAACGGAATGGCTTGTTCAAGTAATCCAAGGATGATCCCTTGTGCTGTTAATAATGCGATAAAGACAAGTTTTCTAAGATTGCTATTTTTCTGCATTCCATTCTCCTTTCCTATTTTCTAAAAGAGGCCGGAAACTCGTCCAGCCTCTTTCAACTATTTTTTACGTCTTACTAAAATTTTATTCTTCAGGCTCACGGCTTTTGGTGCCCATGTATGGAACATTTCAAACCAGAACTTCGAAATTGGCATATCAAATTCACCGATATATTCCACTAACTCAGGATCAAACGATTGCTTGAATCCGTTAATGCCACCGTGATGTTCTTGGTCTTCAGAAACTCCGAAGAAGTCAAACGAACGAATGCCTTTTTCATCATAAAGAGTTTGCATAATCCAAGATACAAGCGCCTTATTGGCATTCAAGCCACCATCATCCGTGATGTTAGCGCCATATAAGTAGTACGCTTTGTCTAAGTACGTTACTACGAACGCTCCGCTGACTACTTTTCCTTCCGGATACTTCTCTAAGTCGCCTTTCACGCGTTCAATTTCTTTTTCGTATTTAGCAATGTTGACCTTCAATGATTCGATTTGTTTTTCTACATTTTCGATCCGTTTTGGATTGTTTAATGTTTCCAGCTGTCCTGTTAACTTATCGAAATCTTTTTGCGCTGTTTCTAAGCGATTTGTCGCAAATGCTAATTGCACATTATAGTCCACTTTTGCAAAGTATAAATCCACCATTCCTTTAGGGTGAAGGTGTTGATACATCGTTGTTAAATACTCGATACTACGCGCCACGTATTGATCACGCTCAGCCGTAATTTTATTTAACTCATCATAGATTGGCATATCTTCAAGTGTTCCCTTGTAGCAAACAACCCCTTGTTTCTTCGCTACATTCACTTTATAACGTTCTTTCTTATTGAACGTTTCGACGATACCTTTTCCTTCGTCTTTCAATGGTAAAATCATTGTGAGACGTGGTTGAATCCCATCAAACCCTAAATCCATTGGGCGTTCTACAAATCCAGCGTCTAAAATGTTTTTGCGGTATTCTTCGTTATTGAATCCACCTTCAACCATTTCGAACTTGTTTGTCCATTCACGCCATTGTAATTCTGGGTCAATCTTTAATCCAAATGCATTTTTAGATTTCAAATACACTTTTAACGTCGCAAACACAGATTTTAATTGTTCAGCATTTGTATAATCCGTTACGATTCCACGCGGTGCATACGCTAAATATTGATTCACAACAGGTAATTTACGATAAAGAATCATCGCAGCCGCAACAGGTTCATGATTATCCGACATGACTAGTAATACGTCTCTTGTCCATGAACCATCCGTCTTCACTTCGCCCCATTCAGGCGTTTGGAAAACCGTTCTGTTGGCTTGAGTTTCCATAAAAGCATGATACTCTTCTAACGCATTCGACATCTCTTTTATATACATGTGAGCACTCTCTTTCCTTTTTACGTTTCCTTACCAGTATTACATTTTCAGCAAAATATGTCAAAACTTTAACAAAGAAAAAGCTTTACGTATCAATAGAAGACGGTCTTATACAAACTTTTTCTCAAAGAATAAAATGGAACATAAAAAGAGCGCACCTTGTGAGTGCACTCTCAGTATAATTTTTAGAATAGTTTCAAGTATTGGTCTAATTCCCATTGTGAAACTTGACTACGGTAAGCAGCCCATTCGAAACGTTTTGCTTCGATGAAGTTGTCTAGAATATGACTTCCTAAAGCAGACTGAACGGTTTCGTCTTGTTTCAAGTATTCAATCGCTTCGTTTAATGTTCCTGGTAAATCATCGATTCCAGCTTCTTTACGTTCGCGAGCAGACATCGCATAGATGTTGCGGTCGACAGCTGCAGGAACTTCCATTTTTTCTTTAACCCCTTCAAGACCAGCTGTTAAAATCGCAGCCATCGCTAAATATGGGTTCGCAGATGGATCCACACTACGTAATTCGATACGCGTTGAAATTCCACGAGATTCCGGAATACGAATCAGCGGTGACCGATTACGTGCAGACCATGCAATATATACAGGCGCTTCGTATCCTGGAACTAAACGTTTATATGAGTTTACGGTTGGGTTACATACGGCCGTTAAAGCTTTCGCATGTTTCATGACCCCAGCGATGAAGTGGCGGCAAGTATCGCTTAGACGTTGGTCACCATTTTCGTCGAAGAACGCATTATTTCCGTCTTCATCAAATAAAGATAAGTTGAAATGCATTCCGCTACCAGCAATTCCGAATACTGGTTTTGGCATAAATGTCGCATGTAATCCATGTTTACGTGCAATGGTTTTTACGACCAATTTGAATGTTTGGATGTTATCGCAAGCCGCTACCGCATCTGAGTATTTCCAGTCGATTTCGTGTTGCCCTGGAGCTACTTCGTGGTGACTTGCTTCGATATCGAACCCAATCTTTTCTAATTCAAGAACGATTTCACGACGGCATTCTTCCCCAAGGTCAATTGGAGCTAAGTCAAAGTAACTACCTTGGTCGTTTCCTTCAAGCGTTGGTTCTCCGTTTTCGTCCAATTTGAATAAGAAGAACTCTGGCTCTGGTCCTAAGTTGAAGTTTGAGAAACCTAATTCTTTCATTTCGTTTAAGACACGTTTTAAGTTTGAACGAGGGTCCCCCGCAAATGGCGTTCCGTCTGGTTTGTATACATCACAGATTAAGCGTGCGATTGTACCGTGTTTGCTGCTCCATGGGAAAACCACCCAAGTTGAAAGGTCTGGATATAAGTACATATCACTTTCTTCGATACGAACGAATCCTTCAATTGAAGAACCGTCGAACATCATTTTATTAGCCAATACTTTGTCTAATTGCGTAATTGGCACTTCCACGTTTTTAATCGTTCCTAGAATATCCGTGAAGATTAATCGTAAGTAACGAACATCTTTCTCTTCTACCTGTTTTCTAATCTCTTCATGTGTAATCATTGTTTTCCTCCTATAAGTTCCATTTCTCGCCGCCAGACAAACGGCTAATATGCATAATCTCGTCATAGAAAATTCTGCGGACATCCTCGTCCGTCAGTGCATCTTTAATACTTTCTGTTGTAACAGGATTATTGTTTTTATTGAAAATCTTCTGAATCGCCATAATGGTTAATCCCTCGGCTAAATAGTCTTTAATTTCCAATAAGCGATCGACATCATTCAAAGAATACATGCGTCGGTTCGTCTCAGAGCGTTCTGGGATAACCAAGCGCTGTTCTTCATAATATCGAATTTGTCGTGCTGATAAATCGGTCAGTTTCATGACTGTTCCGATTGGAAAGACGGCTAGTGAACGTCGTAATTCCTTTTCACCCATCTGCCTTCCTCCTTTATAGGGTTATTGTAAATAATGGTTTCATCGTTTGTCAAAACTACCCTTACCTCTTATGTTAGATAATATAACATGAAAACGGGGTGTTGTCCCAGTTAAGCTTTCGATAGCTGAGATAATACCCCGTTTTTTGGTTTTGTGTGCTGTAGTTTTTGTTATTTTTTGAGAGCTGTTGTTCGTTTTGGACTCCTGATTATCGTCTATCATTTGAACCGGCTCATTGAGTTCTTATTTTGGTGGACTCACCCCTTTCACGATTCCTTAGAATTCTTATCGTCCTTATCTACCTCCTGGTCTACCGCCTTGGCCAGG
>CAUVJW010000028.1:0-13371 GCA_963552295.1 uncultured Streptococcus sp.
TTGGTTTGTCTTCTTTGTTCAGTTTTCAAAGGTCAATCGTTGTTTTGCAACAACTCCTATATATTAGCATAATATAGGCTCTGCGTCAAACGATTACGTCTGCTATTTTCAAAACTTTTTTGAAAATGTTTTAAAAGCGAACGTTCGCTTCACAGTGATATTAATTTATCATAACTGATAGGCAATTTCAACTAAAATGACGCTATTTTTACTAAGAATTTTTTATGAAAAAAAATTAAATAAATTGTTTACATCAATGCTTTTTAAAACATAAAAGAAGACCTCGGCAAACTCACCGAAGTCTTCTTTTAAATTTTGTTTACTATATTATAGTAGAAACTAGTTTTCGAAATCCTCGAGCCACTCTTTTTTGATGTTCTTTTCAAGATTTTGTTGACGTTTATCTTCTTCCATTTTTGGCATCATAATAAACGCATCTCCAAAACTATCTAAATCATATTCATCATTGACTAGTTCCTCTTTTAATGTTTCAGGAACTTCGAGTTTTTCTTTTTTGAGGAAATCTTCCTTTTTGAGACGAATAGACATATCTATTCTCCTTTCGCCACACGGTCTTCAAATACTTTTATCTTTTCTAATAATACAGTATTTTTATTCAGTCTGGCAAATGCGGCAGCGTCTCTTATTAATTCTTTAACTTCTTCTTGCTCAAATTTATTTTCATAAGCATTTTCAGCTAGTAAATATTTGATTCGCGCTAAGTAGTAAGTAACATGATTTTCCCCACAAATCGTTACCCCTCGGCGTAATAAAACATCACTTGTATCATATTCCTTAATCGTCGCATAAAATGTTGCTGCGTAATATAGGACTGTTAGGACACGACAAACATCTTCTACAGATTCGATGGTATATGAATCAATTTGGTGAATAGCTTTTTCAAAGAAGTATTCTGCCTTATCATAATCGGCTTGATTCATATAAATAAGTCCAATTCCGGTATATGCTAAAAAGATATACTTATTATCTACGTCTGAATGATCCGCTAATAATTGATTAAAATAAAAGAAACTATCTGCATCATCTTTGTTCATTAAGGTTTGTGTGAAACCTTTTAAGTATAAATATCGCCACTCTTGTTGAGTTGTCAGATGTGCGACATTAATACTCTTGATGAGCTCTTCTGCTTCTTCGTATTCCATACCCACAATATTGAATTCGATTTTATCAAGTTTTTTATTTAACACTGAGTCTTTAATCGCTACAGATGGAAATAACTCCCCTACGTCCATTTGCAACTTTTTGCAAAGCAAGGTCAATATTTTCATTGAAGGAATTTGACCGTGATTTTCGAATCGACTCAATGTAGCTTGTGTACAAATACCCTCACTCAATTCAATTTGAGATAAACCTAGTTCTTTTCTTCGATTCACAAAAATTTGAATATCCATAAATATCTCCTTTCTTTTATTTAATATATGTCCCCTATATCAAATTTATTATACCTTTATTTATCGATATATCCAAAGGAAAAACTTCATTTTTGTAGAGTTTTGTGGGATTTTTTCTTTTTTTATGAATGAAAATGGCGATTATATATTTTTTTATATAACCGTCATTTATTTTAATGAAAGTTGTTTTCATTACATTTATTTTCGCTAAAATGATTGATATAATAATCATTCTAAGCATTATCCTTTAAATGTCGATTTTGAAAGCACAAAAAAAGCTTATGACCAAAACGGTCATAAGCTTTCATTTTTCTATTCTGCGATTTCAACTACGAGGTAACGATGTGGTTCTTTACCTTCTGAGTGAGTTGAGATGCGTTTGTTTTTACTTAACGCAGCGTGAATTTGTTTTCTTTCATACGCTGGAAGTGGTTCTAAGTAAACAGGTTGTTTTGTTTTTAATACTTTACGAGCTGTTCTTTCCGCAATTTGTTGTAATGTTTCACTACGGCGTTGACGGTAATCACCAACATCCACTTGAACTGAAATACGTCCTTTAACGAAACGGTGTACAGATACTTGCGCAAGTACTTGTAAAGCATTCAAGATTTTACCATGTTTTCCGATTAAAAGACCTTGTTTGTCTGTATCGAATACGAAAGTCATGCGGTCACGACGTGCTTCAACCGTTACTGTTGCTTCAGCGCCGTATGTTTTAGCGATGCCTTCTAAGTATTCTTTTGTCACACGAGCAGCTTCTTCTAATTGGTCTACTGTTTCTTCGTAATCAACTTCTCCCGCTTCTTCTTCTTCGAAATCATCTTCCTCGAAGTCTTCTTCAGGAACTTCTACTGTTTCTACAGTTGTTTCTTCCACTGTTTCAACAACAGGTTCCACAACTTCTTCTACTACTTCTTCGCTAACCATTGTAGCAACTGGTGTTAATTCCACTTCAGCATTTTTTTGACCGAAGCCAAACAATCCTTTTTTACCTTCAGAAATGATTTCCACAAACACTTGGTCTTGCGGTAATCCTAACTGACGTAATCCTTTTTGGATTGCTTTTTCTACTGAAACGTCACTTACTTTAATTGTATTTGTCATCGTAAACTCTCCTACTCTATAAAAATCATTGTTATTATCTCATGATTGAGACATTTCAACAAGAGCTCTATAAGAATTATTTTCCGTGTCTTTTCTTCGCTTTTTCGAGCGCTCTTGCACGACGTTTTTTCTCAGCGGCAATTGCTTTTTGCTCTTCTTGGAATTTAAATGGATTATTTAATAGTAATGTTTGGCCTACCATAAATACGTTTCCGACTACCCAGTAGAGTGATAACGCACTTGATAACCCAAGAGACATAAATAGGATCATTGCTGGCATGACATACATCATAACTTTACCAGCGCCACCAGTATCTTGCATTTTCATTGATAACCATGTTGTGATGTACGTAGTTAATGCTGCTAAGACTGGTAAGATGAAATATGGGTCTGGTTGGTCTAATTGGAACCATAAGAAATGACCTGTTTTCAATACGTCTGTACGACTGATTGCTTGATACAATGCCATCATAACTGGCAATTGAATTAATAATGGTAAACATCCAGCATATTGGTTGATACCTTCACGCTCATATAAAGCGTTCATTTCAGCTTGAAGCATTTCTTGTGTTGCACGGTCGCGTGCTGAATACTTCTCACGTAAAGCTTTAATTTCTGGTTGAAGAATCGCTTGTTTACGCGTGCTTTGATATTGGAAGTGCATTAAAGGAACCATAATTAAACGAGTAATAATCGTAAAGACGATAATCCCTAATCCATAACTTCCACCTAATAGGTTTGATAACCAGATGATAAATTGAGATAAATTATATAGAACAATTCGATCCCAGAATCCTGTACTAGACTCCGTAATTGGAGAAGTTCCACAGGCCGCTAAAAATAAAGTTAAAACTGCTAATGATAAAATCAATTGGCTTTTTTTCTTCACTGAAAAGTCCCACCTTTTAGAATATTTAATTTTCAACGATTCCTATTTATAGTAGGAATCTTAATTTTTAGGTAATAATGTAGCTAATTTTAAAACATGCATCATACTGCTTTTCATTTCTTGATAAGACATTTGTACGATGGGTTGACGAGCAATGACAATAAAATCTACATCTTGCGCCAATTGATCGTCCAGTTCCATTAAAATATGACGGATTCTTCTCTTTAGACGATTACGCGTAACCGCATTTCCAAGTTTTTTGCTGACAGAGATTCCCACACGAAAATGGGATTGGTCTTCCTTATTATATTTATAAATAACGAATTGACGGTTCGCTGTCGATTTTCCCTTATGGAATACCTTTTGAAATTCGCGGTCTTTCTTTACTCGAAACGATTTCTTCATCTACTTGAATCTCTCCAGTCACTCAAATGGTTTTTAAAAAAAAAGACCACTGAGACGTTCAGTGATCTAAGCTGCTAAAACTTTTCTACCTTTACGGCGTCTGCTTGCTAATACTCTACGGCCATTTTTTGTGCTCATACGTTTACGGAATCCGTGAACTTTTTGACGTTTGCGTTTGCTTGGTTGATATGTTCTTTTCATTCGTGTGCACCTCCTACTGTAAATGAAATATCTAGTCTCCCTAGACAGTCTAGTACATTATAAATATAAAATGTTTAATTGTCAATATAAACTATCTAATCACTAAATTACTGAAGTATCATAACATAATCAGGCTAAAAATTTCTACAAATAACTGTCTATTTTGTTCTATTTTTTTAGTTATTCACATCGATGGTGGATAGTTTTTTTGCATAAAAGACGATTTCCACATACTTATAAACAATTTATCCACAAAATAACATCCTGTTTACAAAAATTATACACAATGGTGGATAACTCTATTAAATTCCTTTCATATCAACTTTCTTCATTGTTTATAACTGCTATTTTTATGTGCATATCTCTGTGAATATCCACTTTTTTCTTCGACTTATCCACCGTTTTGTGGATAAAATTATCAAAAATAATCTTTTTTTGTGATTTTATCAATCCGATTGTGGAAAACTTTTTGGAAAGATGGTACACTGTTAAATGGATTAGAATCTTGAAAACGATAGAAGGAGGTGCATTTATGAATTCCATCCAAGAATTTTGGAAACTATTATTAGAACACTTTGAAAAAACAAATTCCGAATTTACCTTTAATCACTGGATTAAACCAGCTGAACCGATTCGAATTGAACAAAATATTCTCTATATTAAAGTGCCTTCTAAGACATTTGCGAGATATTGGCAAGATAACCTCATCAGAGACATTATGGAAATTGGATATGATTACTTTAGACAATCTTTTGAACCACGTTTTATCGATTCAGAAGATGAAGGTCCAGTAAATACTCCATTCCATCAAAGAATCGAAGAAATTCAACCAAATATTCCTGAAACTCCAACAATGGTTGCCATCGAGGAAGACTCGCATTTGAATCCTAAATATACATTTGAAACTTTCATTATTGGGAAAGGAAATCAAATGGCCACGGCTGCCGCGCATTACGTTGCGGATAATCCTGGTAATACCTATAACCCTCTTTTCTTCTATGGAGGTGTAGGTCTTGGAAAAACTCATTTAATGCAAGCGATTGGGAATAAATATAAGAAGAGCCATCCAAACGCACGTGTCAAATACGTGACGAGTGAAGAGTTTATGAATGAAATGATCGCTTCTATTGGATCAAAAACACCGCAAGAATTCCGCAATCGATACCGTAATGTGGATATCTTACTGGTCGATGATATTCAATTCTTAGCGAAAAAAGAAGCGACTCAAGAAGAGTTCTTCCATACATTTAATGCGCTTTTCAATAACCAAAAACAAATCGTATTAACGAGTGACCGTCAACCAACGGAAATTAAAGAATTACAAGAACGTCTCGTATCTCGTTTCGTATCTGGTTTATCCGTAGATATTACGCCACCAGACTTAGAAACGCGTATTGCGATCTTACAAAATAAAGCCACTTCTCTTGGTTTCAATATTCCGATTGAAGTGTTGAGTTATGTCGCAGGTCATATTCAATCAAACGTCCGTGAATTAGAAGGAGCTCTTATGCGTCTTCAAGCGTACTCAGTTATGGTCGGACAAGATATTTCAACAGACTTAGCTGCAGAAGCGTTGCAATCGTTCCTTCCTGGAGGCGACGAGAAGCTTCTTACAGTTCATGATATCCAAAGCGCCGTTGCGAAATACTACAATATTACAGTAGAAGATATTAAAGGAAAGAAAAGAACGAAGACGATGGTTCAACCACGTCAAATCGCGATGTACCTCTCTCGTGAATTAACACGTGTTTCTCTTCAGAAGATTGGTGCTGATTTTGGTCGTGACCACTCAACGGTTATTCACGCCTATGAAAAAATTAGCCAAGAAGCTAAAGATGATCCAGAAACGATTCGCGTGATTAATGAAATCAAGCATTCGCTCGGTTATTAAGCTGTGGATAAGTGCCATAAAACAGTGGAGTTTTCCACAATGGTTATCCACAATTGAAAATGGTCTCTGTTATAAGGAAAATGGACTTTTCCACAATATACACAGGCCCTACTACTATTACTATTTTATTAATAAATAAATTAAATATAAAAGCACACTCAAAAGGAGGCAGTTATGAAATTTTCAGTAAACAGACAAGGGTTCTTAAAAAATCTTGTAGATGTGCAACGTGCAATTCCATCAAAAACAACAATTCCGATTTTGACAGGGATTAAATTAGTTGCAAGTGAAGAAGGATTAACATTAACAGGTAGTGATTCAGAAGTTTCTATCGAAGTATTCTTACCAATCGAAGACGAAGAATTACAATTAACAGTCCAAGAACCAGGTAGCATCGTTCTTCCTGCTCGTTTCTTTGGAGAAATCGTTAAAAAATTACCTTTAAATGTATTCACACTTGAAACCAATGATCAATTACAAGCAACGATTACAGCAGGTAATGCATCATTTACATTAAATGGATTATCAGCAGTGGATTATCCACAATTACCAGAAATCGAAAAAAATCATGTCATCACTATTCCTGTTCCATTATTTAGACAAGTGATTGTACAAACAGCCGTTGCCGTTTCAACTGCAGAATCTCGTCCAATCTTAACAGGGATTCATATGGTGATTAAAAACAACCAATTAAAAGCAGTCGCAACTGACTCTCACCGTTTAAGCCAACGTATCATTCCATTACAAATGCCAGCTGGCAGTGACGCATTGACTTTTGAAATGACATTACCTGGTAAAACATTATTAGAATTATCTCGTATCATCGACGGATTAGAAACAATCGATTTTGCAATTACTGATAACCAAATTCTGTTCCAAACAGAAACATTATCCTTCTATTCTCGTTTATTAGAAGGAATGTATCCTGATACAGACCGTTTAATTAACGACGGAGCGAACACGTCAATTACAGTGGTTGCTAGCGAACTTGTAGCAGCTGTAGAACGTGCTTCATTAATGTCACATACGGATAAAAACAATATCGCGACATTAACACTTTCTCCAGAACGTATTCTATTAACAGGGAAATCTCCTGAAGTCGGTACGGTTGAAGAAGAAATCGCTGTGGAAAACTTCGAAGGAGCTCCACTTGAAATTTCATTCAACCCAGACTACTTAAAAGAAGCGTTGAAATTATTCGGTTCTTCAGAAGCGGTCATCAACTTCTTAGAAGCAAACCGTCCATTCACATTGAAACTAAAAGAAGACCACTCTGGTATTCCACATAGCTTCATTCAATTAGTGACACCTGTTCGTACATTCAACGGGTAATCATAGATTATAAAATTTTCACTCGAGCTTTCGTTTTGAAGGCTCGAGTTTTTTTGTTTTTAAACTTCATCTGCTCAATTTCCCGAAATTCACTTATAAGTGAATTTTGGGCAGCACGATTTTGGGGTAATTTTTGGTCCAAAACATTCAATTTTTGAAAAAATCCTAGTAAATTTTGTTTTTCGTTTTTTTAGGCTTTTTTGTTGATTTTGACTAAAAATTGAAATAACCCCCTAAATTTTGCAATTTCTTTGCGAAAAGCGTGTAAAAATTGTATAATATTGTAGAGTTATTCTACTTAAAAATATGTGAGCATGCATGAGTTTAATGGAGTTCTCACCAATATCCATTAGAAAAGAGGAAGTTCATGACAACTATCGTATCGATCTCTGATGAGTACATTACATTAGGGCAATTTTTAAAACATATTGACGTCATTACAACGGGCGGACAAGCAAAATGGTACTTGCAAGAATATACAGTTTTTGTAGATGGAGAGTTAGAAAATCGACGTGGTAGAAAATTATATCCGAATACACGTGTCGAAATACCTGATGAAGGTATTTTTATTGTGAAAGAAATGAAATCGGATGAAAATGATTTGAACACACATGACGCATGAAGCTGACTAATTTACAATTACAAAACTTTCGTAATTATGAATCTGTCCAACTAGAGTTTACAGACGGTGTGCATGTTTTTATTGGTGAAAATGCACAAGGGAAAACCAACCTGATGGAGTCGATTTATGCCTTGGCGATGACAAAGAGCCACCGCACTACAAACGACAAAGAACTGATTGGATGGAAAAAAGAGTTTGCGACGATTAAAGGGACTGTTGAAAAAACAGCGACAAAGACGAATTTAGAATTGCAATTTTCTAAAAAAGGAAAAATCGCGAAAGTGAATTATTTGGAGCAAAAACGACTCAGTTCCTATCTTGGAAACTTGAATGTCATCCTCTTTGCCCCAGAGAACCTCACGCTTGTCAAAGGGTCTCCGCAAAACAGACGTAAATTCGTAGATATGGAACTTGGACAAATGAGTTCCCTCTACCTCTATGATTTAGTGGAATATAATCGCGTCTTAAAACAGCGTAATACGTATTTGAAGCAGCTAGCGATTAAGAAAAAGCAGCCGGACGAATACTTAGAGGTTTTAAGCGAGATGTTAAGCGAGTTAGCTAGTAAAATCGTCTTTCATCGTCTCGATTTTATGAAGCAATTGGAGGCTTTAGCCATTCCGATTCATGACCAGTTATCGCTTGGTCGTGAGAAATTCTCGGTTTCGTATCAAGCAACGATTCCGCTGGAGGATGGTTTAACCCCTTCGCAAATGAAAGAAATCTATATCAATCAATTCAAGAAGAATCAAACTCGTGAGGCGGATCAAGCCACAACGCTGATTGGACCGCACCGTGACGATTTGATTTTTTATTTAAACGAGATTCCGGTTCAAACGTACGGTTCGCAAGGACAGCAACGTTCGACCGTTCTGAGTTTGAAGCTTGCGGAAATCGAATTGATGAAATTATCGACGGGTGAGTATCCTCTTCTACTATTAGATGACGTACTGTCCGAACTCGATGATGATAGACAAACTCATCTGATTAAGGCCATTGAAAATAAGGTGCAAACCTTTATTACGACAACGAGCCTGGATGGGATTAAGCAACAATTTATTAATGAACCAGTCGTAATACCGATTGAAAAAGGAACTATTTTAAAAACGGAGAGTGAGAATTAGCATATGACAGAAGAAAACAAAGCTGAATTAGCTGCGCAATATGATGCCAGTCAGATTCAAGTATTAGAAGGACTCGAAGCTGTTCGTAAACGTCCTGGGATGTATATTGGTTCAACAAGTAGTGCCGGGTTGCACCACCTTGTTTGGGAAATCGTGGATAACTCAATCGACGAAGCGTTGGCTGGGTTTGCGACACATATCGAAATCGACATCACTAAAGAAAATCACATTCGCGTAACCGATGACGGACGTGGGATTCCAGTCGATATTCAAGAAAAAACAGGTCGTCCTGCCGTAGAAACTGTATTTACAGTGCTTCACGCCGGTGGTAAATTTGGCGGTGGAGGCTATAAAGTTTCTGGGGGTCTTCACGGGGTTGGGGCTTCTGTTGTTAATGCTCTTTCAACAGACTTAACCGTTCAAGTATTTAAAGATGGCAACATTTATGAGCAATCTTATAAACGTGGTGCTGTTTTAGATGACTTAAAAATCATTGGGACAACAGATAAACACGGTACAAGCGTTTATTTCGTACCAGACCCAGAAATCTTCCAAGAAACAACAGAGTTCGATTTTGATAAATTAGCAAACCGTGTGCGTGAATTAGCGTTCTTGAATAAAGGATTAAAATTAACGATTACGGATTACCGACCAGAAGAGCCAGTTAAAAAATCTTTCTGCTACGAAGGCGGGATTAAGAGCTATGTGGAACACCTGAATAAATCAAAACAAGTGTTATTCGAAGAGCCAATTTATGTAGAAGGAGAACAAGATGGCATTCAAGTAGAAGTAGCCATGCAATACACTTCTGGATACCATACAAACCTTCTCAGCTTTACAAATAATATCCACACTTATGAAGGTGGGACTCACGAATCAGGGATGAAGACGGCCTTAACACGTGTGATTAACGATTACGCGCGTCGTCAAAAATTGATGAAAGAAAACGAAGAAAAACTTAGCGGTGAAGATGTCCGTGAAGGGTTAACAGCCGTTGTTTCTATCAAACACCCTGATCCACAGTTCGAAGGACAAACAAAAACGAAATTAGGAAACTCTGAAGCTCGTACGATTACAGACCGTCTGTTTTCAACACACTTCGATAAATTCTTAATGGAAAACCCTCAAGTCGCACGTAAGATTGTTGAAAAAGGGATTTTAGCTTCGAAAGCACGTCTTGCTGCAAAACGTGCCCGTGAAGTGACTCGTAAGAAATCTGGTTTAGAAATTTCAAACTTACCAGGGAAATTAGCAGACTGCTCAAGTAATGACCCAACGATTACTGAATTATTCATCGTCGAAGGGGACTCTGCGGGTGGTTCAGCAAAACAAGGACGTTCACGTCATTTCCAAGCGATTTTACCAATCCGCGGAAAAATCTTGAACGTTGAAAAAGCAACACTCGATAAAATTTTAGCCAACGAAGAAATTCGTTCGCTCTTTACAGCGATGGGAACTGGTTTTGGTGGAGATTTTGATTTATCGAAAGCTCGTTACCAAAAATTAGTCATCATGACCGATGCCGATGTCGATGGAAGTCACATTCGTACATTGCTTATTACTCTTTTCTATCGTTATATGCGCCCTGCAGTGGAAGCTGGATATATTTATATCGCGCAACCACCTCTTTACAAGTTGAAACAAGGTAAAAACGAATACTACATTCAAAATGATAAAGAGCTTGAAGAAAAACTAAAAGAATTACCAGCACATCCAAAACCACAATTATCACGATACAAAGGTCTTGGGGAAATGGATGCGGAACAATTATGGGAAACAACCATGAACCCTGAAAACCGTTCAATGTTACAAGTATCTGTGGAAGATGCTGCAGAAGCGGATCAAATTTTAGATATCTTGATGGGTGACCGTGTAGAACCACGTCGTGAATTCATCGAAAGCAATGCGAAATATGTCAATATGGAAGATTTAGATATCTAATCCAGTAATCGAATTTGAAGAGAAGAATAGAAAAGGAGACGAATTATGTCTGAAGAAGTGAAACACTTTGAAGAAACTTTTGAATCAACTGATTTAGTACAAACGATGCGTAAATCATTTCTAGAGTATTCGATGAGTGTTATTGTATCGCGTGCTCTACCAGATGTACGCGATGGATTAAAACCAGTACACCGTCGTATTTTATATGGAATGAGTGAACTTGGAGTGACACCGGACAAACCGCATAAAAAATCTGCGCGTATTGTCGGGGACGTAATGGGTAAATATCACCCACACGGTGACTCTGCAATTTACGATGCCATGGTTCGTATGGCACAAGATTTCTCATACCGTTACCCATTAATCGATGGTCACGGTAACTTTGGTTCTGTCGATGGAGACGGAGCTGCTGCGATGCGTTATACAGAGGCTCGTATGAGTAAAATTGCTCTTGAAATGCTTCGCGATATTAACAAAGATACGATTAATTTCCGTGATAACTACGATTCAACAGAACATGAACCAGAAGTATTACCAGCACGTATTCCAAACTTATTAGTCAACGGTGCAACAGGGATTGCCGTAGGGATGGCAACGAATATTCCACCACATAACTTGGCGGAAGTCATTTCTGCTCTTCACTTATTAATGAAGAACCCTGATGTGACCACTACTGAATTGATGGAAGCTCTCCCTGGACCAGACTTCCCAACTGGAGGAATTGTCTTAGGTAAATCTGGAATTCGTCGTGCGTACGAAACAGGACGTGGATCAATTACGGTTCGTGGACGCGTACAAATCGAAGAATTGAAAAACGGGAAAGAACGCATCATCATCACTGAATTACCATATATGGTAAATAAAGCGCGTTTAGTAGAACGTATCGCACAATTACACCACGAAAAGAAAATCGAAGGCATTACTTACTTAAACGATGAATCTGACCGTGTGGGTATGCGTGTCGTGATTGAAGTGCGTCGTGATGTTTCAGCATCCGTTGTATTAAATAATTTATACAAATTAACACCATTACAATCAAACTTCGGATTCAACATGCTTGCGATTGTAAATCAAGAGCCAAAAGTATTGAGCTTAAAAGAAATTTTACGCCACTACTTAGACCACCAAGAAGAAGTGGTACGTCGTCGTAGCTTATTCGATAAGAAAAAAGCGGAAGACCGCGCTCATATTTTAGAAGGGTTACAAATCGCCTTAGACCATATCGATGCGATTGTGGCCATCTTAAGAAGTTCAGCAAGTGGAGATATCGCCAAAGAACGCTTCATGAATGAATACGGCTTAAGCGATAAACAAGCACAAGCAATCCTTGATATGCGTATGGTTCGTTTAACAGGATTAGAACGCGAGAAAATCGATGCAGAATACAACGAATTACAAGCAACGATTCAATACTTAGAAAAAGTATTAGCGAGCGAAGAACTTCGTTACGAAATCATCGAACAAGAGCTTCTTGAAATCCAACAACGTTTCGACAATCCTCGTCGTACAGAATTATTAGTCGGAGAAGCGTTAAGCCTTGAAGATGAAGATTTAATCGAACAAGAAGATGTCGTGATTACATTAACGAAGAATGGATATATCAAACGTCTTGCCAACACTGAATTCAAGGCACAACGCCGTGGAGGACGTGGGGTTCAAGGAATGAGCGTCCATGATGATGACTACGTGGAAAACATGATTTCATGTTCAACACACGATTCACTCCTCTTCTTTACGAATACAGGGAAAGTTTACCAAGCAAAAGGGTATGAAATTCCTGAATATAGCCGTACTGCAAAAGGATTACCGGTTATCAACTTATTAAACATTGATTCAGCTGAGAAAATCCAAGCGATTATCAGTGTTCCAGAATCAGATGAATCAGAACGTTACTTGTTCTTCACAACATTACGTGGAACGGTTAAACGTGTTCGTTTATCAGAATTCAAGAATATCCGTACAAATGGTCTACGTGCCATCCAATTACGCGAAGATGATGAACTAATCCGTGTAGTAGTTACAAGCGGAAATGATGGAATCATCCTCGGAACG
Organism: uncultured Streptococcus sp.; assembly: GCA_963552295.1. GTDB lineage: Bacteria > Bacillota > Bacilli > Lactobacillales > Aerococcaceae > Granulicatella. The sequence continues at coordinate 12,974 of CAUVJW010000028.1, forward strand.
TACCACGGTAATGCCGTAAGCTTCCATGAAGATAAAGTTCGTGCGATGGGTCGTACCGCTTCAGGTGTTCGTGGGGTTTCTCTACGTGAGGGCGACTATGTCATCGGAATGGATATTTTAACGCCAGACCGTGAAGTATTAGTAGTCAGCGAAAAAGGATACGGAAAACGTACAGCAGCTTCTGAATACGCATTGAAAGGCCGTGGCGTGAAAGGGGTTCGTACACTTCGTATTACGGAGAAAAATGGACCACTTGTCTGCCTACGTACTGTAACTGGAGACGAAGACTTACTTATCATGACCAATAAAGGGGTTATCATCCGATTCCATGCCGAAGACGTGTCTCAAACAGGCCGTGGCGCACTTGGAGTTCGTATGATGCGTCTCGATCAAGATGC
>CAUVJW010000029.1:0-13210 GCA_963552295.1 uncultured Streptococcus sp.
AAGTGTTTGTGTTAGCGCACGAATTAGGGCATGCATACCACTTCATGTCAACAGGTAAACATCAATCGATTTTAAATAATGAATGTTCATTATACTTCGTTGAAGCTCCGTCAACATGTAATGAAGTGATCGTTTCAAACTACTTACTTAAAACAAGTACAGATGCTCGTTTCAAACGTTGGGTCATCAGTAATATGATTAGCCGTACATATTTCCACAATATGGTTACTCACTACATGGAATCTGTGTACCAAGATCGCATTTACAAGATGATTGATAACAATGAAATGTTAAACGCAGATGTATTATCAACCGTGAAAAAAGAAGTGATGCAAGAATTCTTTGGAGACAGCCTTGTGGTTAACGAAGGAGCAGAATTAACTTGGATGCGTCAACCGCACTACTACATGGGATTATATCCATATACGTATTCAGCTGGTCTTACAATCGGTACTGCGATTGCGAACCAAATCGAAGAAAGCCCTGAACACGCTAAAGTGTGGTTAGATACTTTATCTAAAGGTGGAAGCATGTCTGCCAAAGACTTAGCAATTCATGCGGGTTGCGATGTTTCAACAGATGAACCATTGAAACAAGCGATTGCTTACGTTGGACATTTAGTAGACCAATTAGAAAGCTTAACAGCAGAATTAAAAGCATAATCATAGTAAACAAAAACGCGCTACAACTGTAGCGCGTTTTTTCTATTTAATAGGAACAAAGATAAAAACGATAGGACTAACCCAACATAGAGCTAGTTCTTTTTCAAAATGTTCAAATAATTTCATGTGCTTTTCTTTGTTCGATATTTTTACCAAAGAATTTCGCATTGAGCGCCTACCGTATCTTGGAATGATTCGACAGGAGCTTGATTGGTTACGATATAATCAATCGCGTTGTAATTCGATAGTTTAAAGTAATGACTCGTATTGAATTTCGAGTGGTCTGCAAGCAGGATAGCCATATCGGAATTCGCAATCATCTGTTGCTTAAAGAGAGCCTGGCTATGATTGGCCTCGTAAGCAGCAAAACGATCGAGACCTCGGCAGCTCATAAAACAAATATCTGCATGGAAGTTATTGATAAAACTCGTCGCAAAATCTCCCAAAGCCGAGTTTGTTCCATAGCCGATATGTCCTCCGCAAAAGAACAAGGTGATATTTTCATAATTGTTCAACCTACGTGCAATTTCAATCCCATTTGTTATGACACGTAAATTTTTAAGAGTTCCTAAGTGAGGTGCGAGCGCGGCACAAGTAGATGAACTATCGATAAAAATCGATTGGTTATCTGTTAAGAAAGTGGAGGCCGTTTCTGCAATTTGTTGTTTTCCCTGAGTTTCTTCATGGCTTCTGCTATCGTAAGCGTATTCAATATTGTTTGTAGTAACAAGTCGAACTTCGCCATGAGATCGTATAATCTTTCCTTCTTTTTCCAGTTTAATCAGGTCACGCCTCAGTGTAGAGGTGGAGCAGTACATCAATGCTTCCAATTGGAAGGTAGAGATGATTTTCCTTTTCGCGAGAATGTCCATAATACGAGACATTCGCTCGAAGCATACCATAATAAAACCCCCTAGTTGAACGATTTTGAACATTTATGAACAAATTATAGCACAAATCCTGAAGGATGTTCAATAGCGCTTCCACATATTGTATCCGCTTTCTTTAATTGCTAAGATAGAAATCAGAAAGGGATGATACTATGACTTTTGATGAACAAGTAGTACGCGAACAAATTTGTGACGTGTGTCATAAAATGTGGCAACTAGGATGGGTTGCTGCTAATGACGGAAATGTTTCAGTTCGCATTGATGAGGATACCATCATCGCAACACCAACAGGTATCAGTAAGAGTTTTATCACTCCTGAAAAACTCGTTAAATTAAATATGAAAGGAGAAGTGATTGAAGCCAACGAAGGTTTCCGTCCTTCAAGCGAAATTAAAATGCATATTCGCTGCTATGAAGAACGCGACGATGTGAAAGCTGTTGTTCACGCTCATCCACCAATTGCAACTGGATTCACATTAGCACATATTCCATTAGATACTTATTCACTAATTGAAAGTGCGATTGTTATCGGTTCAATTCCAATTACACCATTCGGAGTTCCTTCAACAATGGAAGTTCCAGATGCGATTACACCATACTTACAAGAACACGACGTGATGTTACTTGAAAACCATGGTGCATTAACAGTGGGTAGTGATGTGATTACAGCATACTACAGAATGGAAACATTAGAACTCGTGGCTAAATCAACATTCCACGGAAGAATGTTATTACTAACAAAAGGCATTGAAGAAAAAGAAATCTCAAGAGAAAAATTAGAGCAAATGTTCAAGATGCGCGAAAACTACAAAGTAACAGGACGTCACCCAGGATACAAGAAATACAATCCAGACGGAACTGTTCGTGAAGTGTAGAAAAATAGGAGGAATAAAAATGATTCAACATCCACGTATTGGGATTCGCCCAACTATTGACGGTCGTCGCCAAGGAGTTCGCGAATCGTTAGAAGTTCAAACAATGAATATGGCGAAGAGTGTAGCTGCTTTAATCGAGTCTACATTGAAATATCCTGATGGCCAACCAGTTGAATGTGTAATTTCACCATCAACAATTGGTCGTGTACCAGAAGCAGCAGCGTCTCACGAATTGTTCAAGAAATCAAACGTGTGTGCAACAATCACTGTAACACCATGCTGGTGCTATGGTAGTGAAACAATGGATATGTCTCCTGATATTCCACATGCTATTTGGGGATTCAACGGAACTGAAAGACCAGGGGCTGTTTACTTAGCAGCAGTTCTTGCTTCTCACGCTCAAAAAGGAATTCCAGCATTCGGAATTTACGGTAAAGACGTAAAAGAAGCAACAGATACAGAAATTCCTGAAGACGTTAAAGAAAAAATCTTACGTTACGCAAGAGCAGCTCTTGCTACAGGTTTAATGAGAGATACAGCTTACTTATCAATGGGTAGTGTATCAATGGGTATCGGTGGTTCTATCGTAGACCCTAACTTCTTCCAAGAATACTTAGGAATGCGTAATGAATCAGTAGATATGACTGAATTCACTCGCCGTATCGATCGTGGTATTTACGATCACGAAGAATTCGAACGTGCGCTTAAATGGGTGAAAGAAAACGTTAAAGAAGGATTCGATCACAACCGTGAAGACCTTGTTTTAAGCCGTGAAGAAAAAGATAAACAATGGGAATTCGTGATTAAGATGTTCTTAATTGGACGTGACTTAATGATTGGTAACCCAAGACTTGCTGAACTTGGCTTCGAAGAAGAAGCAGTTGGTCACTACGCTCTTGTTGGTGGATTTCAAGGTCAACGTCAATGGACAGACCACTTCCCTAACGGAGACTTCATGGAAACATTCCTAAATACTCAATTTGACTGGAATGGAATTCGCAGACCATACATCTTCGCAACTGAAAATGATGCGTTAAACGGTGTATCAATGCTATTCAACTACTTATTAACAAACACTCCACAAATCTTTGCGGATGTTCGTACTTACTGGAGTCCAGAAGCTGTTGAACGTGTAACAGGACATAAACTTGAAGGCCATGCTGAAAATGGATTCTTACACTTAATCAACTCTGGTTCTTGTACATTAGACGGTACTGGTCAAGCTACAAGAAACGGTGAACCAGTGATGAAACCATTCTGGGAATTAGAACAAAGTGAAGTAGATGCAATGCTTGCAAATACTGACTTCCCAGCAGCTAACCGTGAATACTTCCGTGGCGGCGGTTACTCAACTCGCTTCTTATCTAAAGGAAATATGCCTGTGACAATGGTTCGCTTGAACTTATTGAAAGGCGTTGGACCAGTATTACAAATTGCTGAAGGATACACACTTGAATTACCTGAAGATGTACACCATACATTGGATAACCGTACAGATCCAGGTTGGCCAACAACTTGGTTTGCTCCTCGCTTAACAGGTAAAGGCGCATTCAAGTCAGTATACGATGTAATGAATAACTGGGGTGCAAACCACGGTGCTATCACTTATGGACATATCGGTGCTGACCTTATCACTCTTGCTTCAATGTTACGCATCCCTGTAAATATGCATAACGTTGCTGAAGAAGATATCTTCAGACCTAAGAACTGGTCATTATTCGGAACAGAAGATTTAGAATCAGCTGACTACCGTGCATGCCAACTATTAGGACCTATCCATAAGTAAGAGAAAGGAGAGACTAAAATGACAAAAACAATTATTTTAGCCTGTGTCGGTGGATTAACAACAAGTATGCTCGTTGAACGCATTCAAGAAGTAATTTACCGTGATAAATTAGATTACTCATTCTACTCAGTAGGGATTACTGGGATTGATACTCTAAAAAATATTGATGTCTTATTATTAGGACCTCAACTAGCTTATTTAGAAGAGAAAGCTAAATCTTCACTTCATGTTCCAGTTGCTGTAATTTCAGACGATGACTTTGAAAACATGCGCGGAGAAGAAGTTCTAAAACAAGCGATTGAATTATTAGGTTAAGCCAATGAGCGAAACAAAAAAAGCAGATACGCAACGATTGATGCAACTCATTGTCAAAAGTAGCAAAGTAACAACTTTAGCAATGCAATCCGTTAAGAGTGCTCTTGCAGGTGATATTTCATCTGCAAGAGGCCTCCTTGATGAAGCACGAGTTAAAGGAGTTGAAGCGCATAATGTTCAAACAGAAATGATTCAGCAAGAAATTAGAGGAGAGGGTGCTAGTCCAACACTTCTTTCCGTTCATGCGCAAGATCATTTTATGAACAGCCACTTGCTGCTAGAAGTTGTAAACATCATTGTAAATCAACAAGAACAAATAGAAACGCTAAAAGAGCGTATTACAAAACTGGAACAGGTAGGTGAAATGCATGAGTAATCCAGTTATTCTTGAAATGAAGGGAATTGTGAAATCGTTTGGACCTGTAAAAGCCTTAAAAGGTGTAGACTTTGACCTAAGAACAGGTGAAGTACACGCGCTAATGGGTGAAAACGGGGCTGGTAAATCCACTTTGATGAAAGTATTGACAGGTATTTACGGCGCGAATGAAGGAACGATTCACTATAACGGAAAACAAGTAGAATATTCTAAGCCAAAAGAGGCTATGGACGATGGGATTGTAATCGTGCACCAAGAGTTGAATATGATGAACCACTTAACAGTGGCTCAAAACATCTTCATCGGTCGTGAAGAAATTAATCAAGGTCTCTTCATCAACGATAATGCCGGAAATAAAAAGGCAAAAGAATTATTCAAATTGTTGAAACTGGATATTAATCCACAAGAAAAAGTGGGAAACTTAACAGTTGGTAAACAACAAATGGTTGAAATTGCCAAAGCATTGTCAATGGATGCTAAGATTATTGTTTTCGACGAACCAACAGCAGCGTTAACAGAATCAGAAATTAATGAATTATTCGCAATTATTGATGACTTACGTGCTAAAGGTGTAGGAATTATCTATATTTCTCACCGTATGGACGAAATTGCCCGTATTACGGACCGTGTAACGGTTATGAGGGACGGGGAATATGTTGGAACTGTAAATACAAAAGAAACTACAAAGGACGAGATCATCGCAATGATGGTTGGTCGTACTATTTACGAAGATCCGAAAGCGGTTTCTGCAGTACCAGAAGGAGCACCTGTTGTATTAGAAGTGGAACACTTAAACTCAGGAAGCCATGTAAAAGATGTTAGCTTTGTGCTTCATAAAGGTGAAATCTTAGGTTTCTCTGGATTAATGGGAGCGGGCCGAACAGAAGTAGCTCGTTTACTATTCGGAGCGGATAAGAAAGATAGCGGAACCATTAAAATTAATGGTAAAGAGGTTGATATTAAAAATCCTCAAGATGCTATTAGAGAAGGTATTGGTTATCTTTCAGAAGACCGTAAACGTTATGGATGTATCGTTGATATGACCATTGCCAATAATACAGTAATGACAAACCTTGATAAGTACATTAAGGGTGGTTTAATCGATGACGGTGAAATTATCAAAGTCAGTGATGAATTCGTTAAACAATTAAGAACGAAAACACCATCATCGAAACAACTAGTTCGGAACTTATCAGGTGGTAACCAACAAAAAGTTGTTATTGCGAAATGGCTAGAACAAAATAGCGATATTCTAATTTTTGACGAACCAACTCGAGGAATTGACGTTGGTGCGAAAAGTGAAATCTACTCATTAATGAATGAACTAGTAGCTCAAGGAAAATCAATCATTATGATTTCTTCAGAGCTTACAGAAATTTTACGTATGAGCGATCGTATTGTTGTCATGTGTGAAGGACGTAAAACAGGGGAACTTGATATCAGTCAAGCAACTCAAGAACGTATCCTCGCTTTAGCAACGGATCGATAATCGAAGAGAGGTATTGATATGGAAGAGAAAAAGTCCCTATGGACGAAACTGGTACAATCAGTTGGATTACAAAAATTAATTGCATTAATCGCGTTGATCGTGATTTTCACATTCTTTGCAGTCTCAAGTGAATCGTTCCGTTCGTTTGATACAGCGGTCAGCATTTTAGACGCATCTTATTACATTGGTTTCTTAGCAATTGGGGTAACATTCGTTATTATCACCGGCGGTATTGACTTATCAATCGGTACAGTAATGATGTGTTCTGCCATCGTTGGTGGAGTGCTCCATACAAAAATGGGTTGGCCATTATGGCTAGCATTGTTGGCAATATTAGTGATTGGGGGTGTATTTGGATTATTCAACGGAATTTTAATTGCGAAATTTGGATTACCACCATTCATCGCAACACTTGGTACAATGATGATTTCACGTGGTTTAAGCTCAATCGTATCAAACGTACAAAGTGTAACGTTCCCATTACGTGGAACTGGTGAAGGCTGGTACAAAGACTTATTCAGAACGCAAGATAATTTTCCAACCGGGTTGATCGTCTTGATTGTCGTAGCGATTATTGCAGCCATTGTTTTAAATAAAACAAAAATTGGTCGTTACATCTTTGCCATCGGTTCAAATAAAGAAGCTACTAGACTTTCAGGTGTAAACGTTATCAAATGGGAAGGTATGGCTTATGTCATCAGTGGACTTCTAGCAGGTTTAGCTGGTATCGCATATGCTGCAACTTATTCAACTATCCTTCCTGGTACAGGGAACGGTATGGAACTTGATGCCATCGCCGGAGTAGTTGTCGGTGGTACTTCACTTGCCGGTGGGGTTGGTTCAGTTGTTGGTACAATCATCGGGGTATTCATCATGTCTGTCTTGAAGATTGGTTTACCATACATCGACTTACAACCACACTATCAATTATTCATCACAGGTTTCGTTGTAATCGTTGCCGTTTACTCTGATATCTTAATCCGCATGAATAAGAAAAAATAGTTTGATATTGACACAATGAGTTGGGAAGACACCTTCAAAGAAAGGGTCAAAAAGGACATATAAAGGAGAATAAATCATGAAAAAATCGTTCAAATATGCTATTGCAACTCTAGCTTGTGCTTCTGCTTTATTAGCAGGATGTACTTCAAATAAATCAAATGCTGACGGTGGAAATAATAAAGCTCAAGCAAGCGGAGACTTCAAAGTAGAAGTAATCGCTAAAGGGTTCCAACATGACTTCTGGAAAGCTGTAAACAAAGGGGCTGAAAAAGCAGCTCAAGAATTAGGTGCTAAAATTACTTTCGTAGGACCTCAAAATGAAACAGCAATCGCAGAACAATTGGAACAATTAAACAATGCGATCAACAAAAATCCAAAAGCAATCGCTTTAGCTGCATTAGATACTGAAGCAGAATTAGATGCGATTAAACAAGCACAATCTAAAAACATTCCTATTATCGGATTTGACTCAGGGGTTCCAGGAGCACCAGAAGGAGCTATCAAAGCTACTGCATCAACAGACAACCATGCTGCTGGTGGTAACGCTGCTGAACACTTATTCAAATTACTTGAAAGCAAAGTCGGCGACAAGAAAGTTCGTATCGGGGTTGTTTCTCAAGAAGTTAACTCACTTTCAATCACTCAAAGAACAAAAGGTTTCATTGATAAAATGGTTGAATTGTTAAACAAAAAAGGCATTAAAACTGCTGTAACTGGACATGACAAATTCAAAAACGATGTAGCTGAAGCTGATGCTAAAGTTGTTATTGAAGTTCGTGTTCCAGCTCAAGTAGACGATGCTGCAGGTAAAACTGAAGCTTCTACAGTTCTTGAAAAAGAAGACACTATCGCAATCTATGGTTCTAACGAATTCGCTGCAAAAGCAATCATCAACGCTAACGGCGGTTTCAAAGAATCTAAACTTGGCGCAGACAAAATCTTAGCTGTTGGTTTCGACTCAGGTGCATTACAACAAGATGCTATCCGTAAAGGAATCTTCGTTGGTTCTGTAACTCAAGACCCAGTTCAAATTGGTTACCAAGCTGTTAAATTAGCAATCGCTGCAGCTAAAGGTGAAACAGTTAAAGACGTGGATACTGGTTCTAAATGGTATGACGCTAAGAACATCGATAGCGAAGAAATCAAAGCTTTACTATACGAATAAAAAATAGGGATTAGTAATGGAGGAGAAAACATGAGCTTGATTAAATTATTAGCCATTGATTTAGGCGCAAGTTCAGGACGTGTTATGCAGGCGATTTATGACGGGCACTCCCTCCAATTATCAGAGGTTCATCGGTTCAAAAACGAACCGGTGAATCTTAATGATGGTTTGTATTGGAATTTGTTGCACTTGTTTGGAGAAATTAAGCAAGGAATCAAGAAGGCTTCCAAAGATTCGATTCCGATTCGTTCCATCTCTGTTGATACATGGGGAGTAGACTATGCCTATCTAGATCAAAATGGAGATTTGCTCTATCAACCACATTGTTACAGAGATAACCGAATGGGTCGATACGAGGAGTCATTTTATAACGCTATCTCGAAGAAAGAATTATTCCAAAAAACAGGTGTGCAGCCTGCAACCATTAATACGGTCTTACAAATCTATTCAGATTTGCAAGAAAAACCACAATTAAGAAATATCGTTCAACGCGTGTTGTTTATCCCAGATTTAATCAACTACTTACTTTCAGGTGTACTCTCAAATGAATACACGATTGCAAGTACAAGTGGGTTACTGGATATCTTCACACAAGACTTCTCAGAAGAAGTGTTTGAACGTTTAGACATTCCGCGTAAATGGTTCACAACGCCAACGAAGAATGGTGAAGTTTTAAGACAATTATCACCACGCATCACTCAACAGTTGAAAGTGGATCCGTTTGACGTGATTGCAGGGGCTGGACATGATACAGCTGCTGCAGTACTTGCGATTCCATATGAACATGAAAAAGGCACTGTCTTTATTTCATGTGGTACTTGGTCGCTTGTCGGAACAGAATCTGACGAGCCTGTTGTAACGGATGAAGCATTTGCCTCAGGACTTACAAATGAAGGATGTTTTGATGGTAAATATCGTCTCTTACAAAACACAACAGGAATGTGGATTATTCAAGAATTACAACGCGACTGGCGCTTGCAAGGGGAAGAAGTTGGCTTTGGCGAAATGGTGACATTAGCCGAAGAAGTAACGGATAACCAAACATGGATTCATCCAAACGACCCAGTTTTCGCTTCTCCTGGAGAAATGGAAACAAAAATTAAAGAATGGTGTAAAGTGAGTGGTCAAAAAGTGCCGCAAACGAAAGGTCAAATCGTTCGTGTCGTTCTAGAAAGTTTAGCTTTAACTTATCTAGAAACAATTACTCAATTAGAACAATTGACAAAACACGAAATGACAACTGTTCAAATGGTCGGCGGAGGCATTCAAAACAAATTGCTTTGCCAGTTAACAGCAGACTTTACAGGACGTACAGTTATTACAGGCCCTGTCGAAGCGAGTGCACTTGGAAATATCTTGTCACAAATGCTAACGCTTGGAGTGATTTCAAGTCGCAAAGAAGCACAAGACATTATCAAGGCTTCAGAACCTGTAACGCGTTATGAAAGTCGTGCGATTGAGAATTTAGAAGAAATTCGCTTGAAATTCAATAAAGTGAAGAGAGGAATTCAGTAATGTTAAAACAAATTCCTAAAATTTTAAGCCCAGAACTTGTGAAATATTTAATGGAGATGGGACATGGAGATGAATTGGTACTTGCGGACGCAAACTTCCCAGCTCATCGTATCGGCCAACGAGTGATTCGTATGGACGGACATGGTGTTCCAGTAGCTTTAGAAGCAATTCTACAAGTATTGCCATTAGATACTTACAGTTCATATCAAGCAGGATTAATGCAAGTCGTTCCGGGGGATCCAACAGTTCCGGTGATTTGGGACGAATATAAACGTCTCTTAGAAGAAAGTCATCCAGGAGTAGCGATTAAAGAGTTCGAACGATTTGAGTTTTACGAACAAGCTAAAGACGCTTATCTAGTGATTCAAACAGGAGAAAGTGCCTTGTACGGAAACATCATCTTGAAAAAAGGTGTTTTATAAACTTACTTACTAGTTAGGAGAGAAAAATTATGTCAACATTTTATGTACCAGCTATTAACTTAATCGGAAGAGGAGTCGTAAGAGAAATTGGACCTTACGTAAAAGAATTAGGATATCATAAAGCTCTTTTAGTAACAGATAAATTTATCGAATCAAGTGATATTCTTCCCAAAGTAACAGAACCTTTAAAAGAAGCAGGTGTGGACTTTGTAGTTTACTCTGATGTAGAACCAAACCCAACTTGTAAAAACGTTAACGATGGGGTTGCTGCAGTTAAAGAAAACAACTGTGACTTCATCATCAGCTTAGGTGGAGGTTCACCTCAAGACTGTGCAAGCTGTATTTCAATAATTGCAACAAACGGTGGTAAACCACAAGACTACGAAGGATTACACAAATCTGCTAAAAAAGGCTTACCAGTTGTAGCAATCAATACAACTGCAGGTACTTCTGCTGAAATTACAATCAACTACGTAATTACAGACGAAGAAAGAAAAGTTAAAATGGTAATGGTTGATAAAAACAGCCTAGCTTTAATCTCTGTAAACGACCCTGAATTAATGGTATCTAAACCAGCAGCATTAACTGCAGCAACAGGTATGGATGCTTTAACTCACGCGGTTGAAGCTTTAGTAACTCCAGGTGCTTACGGTGTTACTAAGAAATTATCAATTGGAGCAATTGAATTAATTAAAGAATACTTACCACGTGCTGTTAAAGATGGTCATGACATCGAAGCTCGTGAAGGTATGGTGAACGCAATCTTCTTAGGCGGTATGTCATTCAACAACGCTGGACTTGGTTATGTTCACTCAATGGCTCACCAATTAGGTGCTGTTTACAAACTTCCACACGGTGTATGCTGTGCAATGTTATTACCAATTATCGAACGCGAAAATGCAAAACGTGTTCCAGCTGCATTCCGTGATGTTGCAAAAGCTTTAGGTTTACAAACTGAAGGTAAATCTGACGAAGAATGTGCAGCATATGCAATCAAAGAAATCGAAACTCTTTCTGAAACAGTAGGTATTCCTAAGAAATTAACTGAATTAGGAATTGAAGAAAAAGACTTCGACTTCGAATATCTATCTAAGAATGCGTTAATCGATGCTTGTGCACCAGGTAACCCATTCATGCCAACATTAGAAGAAACAATTGCTTTCTACAAAGAATTGTTCTAATCGGTAAAACAAAAATATTCGTATAGCTTTTAAACGTGGAGTATTGTCACCCCCCAGTGAAACGTCAATGCTCCACGTTTTATTTTGAAGAAAATTTATGAAAACGCATTAATTTGTGCTTGCTATTTAATGAAACCTGGTCTAGTATTAAGATATTAAGTATTTAGGAGGAACTGGAATGATAGGGTTAATTCTTACTGGGCATGGACAATTTGCTGTTGGAGTGGGACAAGCGCTAGAGATGATCGCCGGAAAACAAGCAGCATTTCGCGTGGTACCATTTTTAGAAAGTGATCCAATGGAAGCTCTTGAAAATAATTTAAGAAACGCAATGGCTGAATTGCAAGAAGAAACAGAAGGGATTGTTGTATTTGCGGACCTTTTAGGAGGAAGTCCATTTAAGGCTGCTATGTTAGCTTCTGTTGATTTTGAAAATGTGGAAGTTGTTGTGGGAACAAACTTACCAATGCTGATTGAAATTGCAATGTTACGTGAATTTGCTGCAAGTGCGCAAGACGTGGTAACACAAAGCTTATTAGCTGGTAAAGAAGCCATCCAACAAGTAAGCTTACCAACGATTCAACATAATGACATTGATGAATTTGATGACGAGGATGGGATTTAATGACTGCCAATATTATTTTAGTGAGTTCCCTTACGTTTATCGTATTCGTCGTTGTAATTTTAGGGATTTATTATTTCTTCTCAAGAAAAAATATGAAACGTCAACAACAGTATTTTGAAAAATTACATGAAGCATTACAAGTTGGAAAACGTGTTGTCTGTGCGAATGGATTATATGGTACTGTAAAGAAAGTTGACGAAGAAAAAGTGGATGTTGAGATTGCAAAAGGCGTCGTGATTACGGTATCTCGTTTTGCAATTTCTGAAGTCTTATAAGCGGTGACTGTATGCAATCGATTTTTGGAGAGTTTTATACAGGAGCTGACGGTAAGGATTATTTCTATCTACCATTCTTAAAGACGGTTTATCATATTCCGACAGATGATTTAGTGACTTTTAATGCCTTTAGACATCGCTTTGTTATAGCATTTGCTTTAGGAGCTATTTTCTATAGTTTCTTTCCGAGTGATGTGTTGCTATGCGTATTTGTAGGAGCGTTATTCTACGCGCTTGCGACGGTTGCTTATCTGAAAAGTATTTTGCCAAAGTATGTGGTGCAAAAGGGAGTTCAAGAAGGAGACTTAAACCGAGCGAAGCAAAATGAACAGCAAGGATCGCTTGCTAAAACATTATTTGTTAGTTTAGCAGGAGTTCTGATTATCGCTGGAAGTTTCTTTGTCTCAGGAGAGATGGTCAATCGAATGATTATTATCGCATTCGGTGTGATTGTCACTATCAGTGGAACTAGTTCTATTATCGGAAAATCAAAATAAAGTGAAATGGAAGCTTAGATTCTAAGCTTCTTTTTTTATGGGAAAAATTTAGAGGGTGGGCTTTGTTAATTGTGAAGAAATTCAAATATATTTGTAGAGATTAGTGAGAGTTGTCTGACATCAAAGTGGTGGAAA
>CAUVJW010000030.1:0-13192 GCA_963552295.1 uncultured Streptococcus sp.
TGTGGTGGAGTTCGAGAGTAGTAACTTGCAAGAAGGAACGCTAACGAAAATCTTGTCGCGAAAGAATGCCATCGTTCGTCCGCCTGTTGCTAATGTGGATGTTGGGATTATCGTGATGTCAGCTGTCGAACCAGAATTTTCGACGCATTTAGTGGACCGCTTCCTCGTATATTTGGAAGGCTTGGATGTGAAACCAGTCATCATGATTACGAAGACCGACTTGCTCGATGAAGCAGGAATGGCACGCCTTGTAGACATTAAGGCGTGTTATGAGAAAATCGGCTATCCAGTTTATTTCGGTCAAGAAGTGATGAAGGATAAGGCGCCACTCTTAGAGAGTTTGCGTGGTGAGAAGGTCATCTTCTTAGGGCAGTCTGGGGTTGGGAAATCCACCTTGCTGAACGAGATGATTCCTGAATTAAACCAAGAAACGGGAGAGATTTCGAATGCGTTAGGGCGTGGGCGTCATACGACTCGTCACGTATCGCTTCATGAAATCGAAGGCGTATGGATTGCGGATACACCGGGATTCAGTACGGTTGATTTTATGGATATTGAAAAAGAGGACTTACCGCATTTATTCCCAGAGTTTGTCGAAGTAGAGCATGAATGTAAATTCAGAGAGTGTTCGCACCAACACGAGCCAAACTGCGCTGTGATTGCAGGAGTGGAGTCAGGAGATATTTGGCAAGAGCGATACGACCATTATTTGAGTTTTTATGAAGAACTGGACCAAAGAAAACCAGTATATAAACGAAAAAAGTAGATAGAGGAGATAGAACATGAAAGTAGCACCATCAATTTTAAGCGCCAATTTTGCAACATTAGGAGAAGACGTTAAGAAAGTCGAAAAATTAGGAGCAGACTGGATTCATATCGATGCGATGGACGGACAATTCGTTCCAAACCTAACATTAGGACCAAACATCGTTGAAGGATTACGTCCTGTGACGGATTTAGTATTAGATTGCCATTTAATGGTACAAAACCCAGAACGTTTCATTCCACAATTCGCAAAAGCAGGAGCAGACTACATCTCTGTTCACGTGGAAGCAACGCCACATATCCACCGCGCGCTTCAAGCGATTAAAGCAGAAGGCGTAAAAGCTGGTGTCGTGATTAACCCAGGAACACCAGTCAGTGCCATTACCTCTGTTTTAAGCGAAGTGGACTTAGTATTAGTAATGACGGTAAACCCAGGATTCGGCGGTCAATCATTCATTCCAGAAACATTGGATAAAGTGCGTGAATTAGTAGCATTACGCGAAGAAAAAGGCTACCACTACTTAATCGAAGTGGACGGCGGAGTGAACGGCGAAACAGCGAAACTTTGCTCTGCAGCAGGGGTAGACGTTGCCGTTGCCGGTTCATATGTATACTACGCAGAAGATATCAAAGCTGCGATTGATTCAATCAAAGAAGCATAAGAGGGACGAAGATGGAAGTTGTGATTGTCTTGGGAGGACCAAACACTAAAGAGGACATCGAGGCGCTCTTAGAAAACAGATACGGTAAAGCTTATGAAGACTTTCGTTTTGTCGGCGTTGACGGTGGCGCTCTTCGGTTATTAGATCAGCACCTTCCCATGGAAGTAGCAATTGGGGACTTTGATTCTGTCGTAAAAGAACAGCGCGACTTGATTCATGAAGCAGCGAGTACAGTTGTCCAGCTCCCGTCTGAAAAAGACGATACTGACTTTGAGGCAGCTTTATTATGGGTGAAGGAGCATTACGAAGAGACACCGATTCATGTGCTCGGTTCCTTTGGTGGACGAGTGGACCACGAGATTAGTACCTTATGGACGATGATGCGACCAGACTTAGCACCGCTCATTCCGTATGTGGTATTTGAGGATGCAACGAATGTTGTGAATTTCATCCAGCCAGGCACATACACGATTGAAAAGATGGACTTTACGAAGTACCTTTCCTTTATTAGTATGACTCCTGTGGAAAACGTAACCCTCGTTGATGTGAAATACACCCTCGATTCAAAAAGCTACGCATACCCAGTGGCCCTTGTCAGCAATGAATTTACAAGTGACAAGATGACCATCTCCTTTACAAAAGGACTCATCCTAGTAGCCCAAACCCGAGATCATTGGAGATAACAAGAAGCACCGCACGAAATGTGTGGTGCTTTTTCACAATCCTATTTGAAATTCCAAAATTCACTTATAAGTGAATTTCGGAATTTTTTTGTTCTCAGTTGTTTTCAATGATAGAACTTCTATCTTCCTTATCTCTAAGCCTTTCATAGCGGATGAGATTTCAACAGCCTTATGAACTTACAAATGATGAAAATAGATTTCTTTTCTTTGAGACTGCTTCAACCCTCTATCTCATAAGCTTTTCACAAACTCCATTTTTTTGAAATAAAAATCAAAAAAAGCACATTCCTCTAACCTCATGAAAAGCACCATCCATGGTCCCTTGGTTTCCTGGCATTAAACTCAAGTAAAGTAGAGTTGAAAAGAGTGGCGAACTCTAACTCTTTGGAGGAAGTACGATGCCAAAAAAACACAATGAAAGCCTTAGAAGTGATACATATTTCAGAAGTATAGAGGTAGGAGATATAGTAACTACAACTAAGAACGATTATAGACGAGGAAAACTCTCAACTGTTATCGCTGTAGGGAAAGTATCTTTAGATGAATACCTTAGACTACAGGTAGAAACTTGCGACAAAGAAAAATTCTTTGTATCACAACAAGACCTAGTGTATTTTGAAGACTACTCCCTCCTATTTCCGTACTGAACACATATAAAATAATACCGCCCTCTATAAAATGAACCACCATTCAAATTATAGAGGGCAATTTATTAACCAGATATACATACTAATATAATGAAATATATTTAAAACTATGCTTTTTAGTATTAAAATAAACAATAGACTGATAGTATCAAGCGTTATCCTATTACTTAAGCTAAAATAGTTCTATATTCTTTTCAAAGTGAATTTGAGTTGATTAGAAAAAATTCATAAAGTTTTAAAGAAGGCAAACAGAGAGAGTAATAAGCAATATAGTTACAAGATAGCAGGTATAGGTGGTATGAGTGGGTAGGAGAGAGACAACATAGATAAATCTTTAAAACAGAAAAAATAAAAAAATTTTTTTTATTAAAATATTTTTTATTATTAAATAATTGTCAAAACCAGGTACAGGGACATCAAACATCTCCATACACAGGGGGTAGGGTCCCCTCCCCCGACCCTTTAGCGAGCTTCCAGGCAGTATTGTACAAATTTTCTCGCGGGAAAATCATTTGAAGGAAATAACTACGAATAGTAAAGGAACTTAAGAGGTATAGAAGTACAAATATATCCGTTATAAAAAGATGATACTTGTTTGTAGATGTATAAAAAAAGAAAAGTTAGCTTAGGCGCCGGATAAAAATCCTTTTGGTGCCAAACCAACTTTTCTTTTAATAAAATTATACCCTATAAACTATTATTTTATCAAGAAAAAAAGTAGAAATAAAAAAAGAGAATGGAAAGGTAAAGCGTATTAAAGTGTCTTTAATGAAAGGATAGAACTATGGATAATAATGTGTATGATTGTTTAAAGTATTTTTCAGAGGAACTTGTAAAACGATACGAAAAAAAATTCAACGTTTCTTTAGAAGATGCCATTTTTTTTAATCCTGTTAACATAGCACAACACCCAGAAGAAATAGAAGAAGCTATTGAACGACTAGAAAATTCTTTAAAAACAGGAATTCCGTTAAATGAAGATGATATCCAACTGTATAATCCTGATGTTATATATTAATACTGAAAACTCCTTTTTACTTTTGCCGTAGGGGTGGAAATGTTCTTTTAAACTGACCCAGATTTAAATTTATTCAAGTATATATTTATAAACAGTTCAATACTAAAAACGTTGAAATAACAACGTTCATAAACTGTTGTAAAGTGATGTAATTTATTATTTTTTAATGGAAGGATTGTATATAAAGGATGGAAAGCCTATTAGATTAACAGTAAAAGATAAATTTGAGAATGGTGATATATTATGACTAGAGAAGAAATAAAAAAATTTTTAAATTCTGATATAGAATTTTATTATAATGACAAAGGAGCTGCTTTCTTGCCTATCGGAGTATATGTAGTAGGTTATGATAATCAAGGATTAGAGTATAATACGCTGGATGAAGCCATTGATGCAAAAGTTTTCGATGGTAAAAGTTTAGTGGATATTTGGGATATTATATTACCTCAAATCAGTTAAAAACAGAAAGGATGAGTGAATGGCTAGAAAGAAATATGAGAATCAGCTTCCTACACAATCAGTCATCCTGACTTACGTTAAGAAAAGATCTCTCAGCAAGGAAGCTATAGAAATTTATGAAGTAATATCTATCGGAAACGATTTTTACAGGATTGTTGACAAATCTAATGAAGATTATTTATATTCCCAAGACTTTTTTGAGATAGTTGAGGAATAACTAATCCTTTAATAGTTAAATAAAAGGAGAACGTAAGATAGATAAATTAACAAAAAAAGTTTGTACATTAACGGAATATACCGTGTACTACTAGGGAGGGGGAATAAAATGAAAGTAGTTTATTTAGGTCCTACAGAGCCTCATACTCTTGAACATGGAAGAGTATATGAAGTTTTGTCCGAGGAAGATGGATGGTATAGAATAATAGATAAATCAGGAGAAGACTATCTTTATCCAAAAGATGAATTTAAAACCATAGAAGACTGAAATAAAATTTGATGAGTATGTGTATTGTAAATTAGGAAGCATTGGATAACAGCTAGAAAGAAATATGAGAAAAGGAGATAACAATGAAAGTAGACACAGAGAAAATTGAATGGTTATTAAATAATGTAACTCAATATCGAATAAAAAAAGATACAGGAGTGAATTTATCTATTTTAGGTAGATTAGTTAGAGGCGAACGTAAAATAGAAAATCTAACTATAAAAACGGGTAGTACACTAACTGAATATGCCGAAAAATTACAAAAGCAGGAGATTTAATTCCTGCTTTTTGATTATTCTTATTTTTAATTCTTACCGTGAGGGTGGAAATGCTTTTTAAACTGACCCAGAAAGTGACCCAGATTCAAATTTATTCAAGTATACATTTATAATAGGTTTAATGCTAAAAATGTTGAAATAACAACGTTCACAAACTGTTGTAAAGTTATGTAATTTGTTATTTTTTAATGGATTATAAGAGGCTTGAAAAGAGCGAAATTTTCTAAAGACACAAAAAAGATATTTGAGGATATAGCGGTTAGTGTAATGAATGAGTAACCAATGTGAATTACCAAGGCTTAGCGACTGGTCGCTTAGCCTTGGTTTGAAGCTTGGTAGGCAAGGAGACCTTAGGCTCCTGCCGGTACCATTACACTAAATCCCGCTATGGATTCCTTCAAATATCTTTGAATGTCTTTTAGCAGTTTCATTTATCTTTTCAAGCCTTCGGCTTATTTATTTTTAGAAAAACAAAAAGAGCTTAGGGATATCGCCTAAGCTCTTTTTAATAGTGCTCTGTATTAAACACGTTCTACTTTACCTGATTTTAATGCACGAGTTGAAACCCATACTTTTTTAGGTTTGCCGTCGATTAAAACACGAACTTTTTGTAAGTTTGGTTTCCAAGTACGACGGTTAGCGTTCATAGCGTGAGAACGAGTGTTACCTGTTTCAGCACGACGTCCAGTGAAATAACATACTTTAGCCATTGTTATTCTCCTCCTTTATTTAATTCATTATCAGCTGATATAATTTTGAACTAAATCATATACTTAAATAATTTAGCATAGTTGACCTTAGATTGCAAGCGAGCAGGTTAATGAGTTTCTAAGAGGGTTAAAAATTGGTAAAAGGCTAGGTAAACCGCTTGGAATATGATATTATAGTATAGAAATAATGTGTCAATCTGTCTAAAAATTAGATAGACACCTTTATACATTTAAGGGAGGTATTTGTATGACAGTAAAAATTCAAACAGAAAATGGACAAATTGAACTTAGCAATGAAGTGATTGCAACGGTTGTTGGTGGGGCCGCTACAGATAACTATGGTGTTGTTGGTATGGCAAGCCGCAATCAAATCCGCGACAACTTTAATGAAATCTTGAAGAAAGAAAACTTCACTCGTGGAGTTGTGATTCGTCAAGAAGACGATGGTGTTGCAGTGGATGTATACATTATTGTAGGTTATGGTACAAAAATTTCTGCGATTTGTAGAAACGTACAAGAACAAGTGAAATATAACTTAGAAACAATGTTAGGATTTGCTGCAAAAACAGTGAATGTCTATGTTCAAGGAGTTAAAATCATCGAAGCGTAATGCTTGTTGATTCTAGTCAGGAGGAAGTAAGAATAATATGGCAACTATGAAAACTATTACGGCTCAAGATTTCCGCGCGATGGTGGAAATCGGTGAAATGCGTTTATCTGAAAATGCAGAATTCGTAAACTCATTAAACGTATTCCCAGTACCAGATGGAGACACAGGGACAAACATGATGCTCTCATTCAAATCTGGTGCGGAACGTGTTGCGAACTCTACAGCAACAACTGTAGGTGATTTAGCACAAGATTTAGCAAAAGGATTATTAATGGGTGCTCGTGGGAACTCAGGGGTTATCTTATCTCAATTATTCCGTGGTTTCTCTAAAGCCGTTGTCGGTAAAGAAGAAATCACTGGTGAAGAATTAGCGCAAGCATTTACGAACGGTGTGGAAACTGCTTATAAAGCGGTTATGAAACCTGTAGAAGGTACAATCCTTACTGTTGCTCGTGAATCAGCTAAACGTGGTGTTCGTAAGTTAGAAACTTCAAACGACATCATCGAAGTAATGGGATCTGTTTTACGTGGTGCTGAAAAAGCATTAGCGAAAACTCCAGATTTATTACCAGTATTAAAAGAAGTTGGCGTAGTGGACTCAGGTGGTCAAGGTCTTGTATTCATTTACAACGGATTCTTCGAAGCATTAACAGGGGAAGCAGTTCCTGTTCAATCATTACAAAGCAATAAAATCGATTTAACTTCAGTGGCTCACCACGAAGCAGGCGTTGACTACGAACACGTATCAACAGGCGACATCAAATTCGGTTACTGTACTGAAATCATGGTGAAAATCGGTGAAGGCGAAACAGTCGTAGATACGTTCGACTACGATACTTTCCGTAACTATTTAAACGAACTTGGAGATTCTTTACTTGTAGTAGCTGACGATGAAATCATCAAAGTACACGTGCATACAGAACGTCCAGGTGAAGTCATGAACTACGGACAACGCTTCGGTTCATTAATGAAAGTGAAAGTGGACAACATGCGCTTGCAACACGAAGAAGTGTTAAAAACTGACTACACTGCAAAAGTTAAAGAAGCAGCGCAAAAACAAAAAGCGGAATACGGAATCGTAGCAGTTGCTGCAGGTGAAGGAATTCAAGAATTATTCAAGAGCATGGGTGTAACGACAATCATCAACGGTGGTCAAACAATGAACCCAAGTACAGAAGATATTCTTCAAGCGGTAAAAGAAGCGCATGCTGAAAAAGTCATCGTATTACCAAACAACAAAAACATTCAAATGGCTGCAAACCAAGCGGCTGAAGTATCAGAAGATGCTGCAGTTGCCGTCGTTGCAACTCGTACGATTTCAGAAGGGTTAGCTTCATTATTAGCCTTCAATCCAGGAGCAAGCTTAGAAGAGAACCAAGCTGCAATGAGCGAACAAATGGCTCTTGTATCAAGTGGTCAAATTACGAATGCTGTTCGTGATACAAACATTGATGGCGTTGAAATCAAAACTGACGACTTCATGGGGATTGTAGATGGTAAGATTTTAGTAAGTATTGCGGACCGTAAGGAAGCAACTCTTGCGACGATTGATAAAATGATCAACGACGATTCGGAGATCCTAACAATCATCTATGGCGAAGACGCAGAAGCAAGCGAAGTGGAAGAAATCACTGAAGCTGTAGAAGCGAAATACCCTGATGTAGAGGTTGAAGTCCATGAAGGAAACCAACCAGTATACACTTACTTATTATCTGTAGAATAATAAAGAGAAAAAGACAGTAAAAAAGAGTACTAATATCCTTCCGGATATTCTCTATAGTCATCATTAAAGCTGTAACGGGACAAGCCTTGGTCTTGTCCCTTTCGAGCCTCAAACAGATGCTAAGAAATAAATTTCTAAGCATCTGTAATTCGCATCGAATACTAGTCGCTATGATGATGACTATAGAATCCGGTAAGGATATTTTTGTACTCTTTTTTTTACATAAGTAAATGTATATGGTGGCCGGGACACTACACCAGGAGAATTGCGCTTAGTGTGAACTCGAATTCGCAGTATTCTCCGTAATCCTCAAGGATTTCTATTCAACAATAAGTAAGTGTAACTGGTTGGTTTTCGTGCTCACATCAGGGATTTCGCTTTGACAGAGAGTGCTTTCTTGTTTTTGCGTGCTTTTGAGTCTTCACTCGCCTCCAAATGGGAAAAAGGGAACGGAGTGGGTGCTCCTCAGTATTTCTAGTGCGGTAAGGTTCAATGAGGGGAAGAACTGCAATTTGTGGAATGCACATCAAAACTCCCTGCACTGTAACGGTCAAGGAGAGAGGAAGGAAAGTTGAAGGAGTGAAGATTCTTTAGGATTTCATCGGAATCACAGTACCGAGTAAGCAACCAATGTGAATTAGCGAGGGTTAGGAATTTATTCCTTAGCCTCGCTTTGAAGCTTGGTAACCCTGAGACGAAGACTCAGGGAGGTGCCGGATTTGTGATACCGATGAATAAATCCTAAAGAGAATCTTCACGACTGTTATAACTTTCCTTCCTCTTGACGATTAAAGAGAACATGAATTACACTTATTAAAGTAGAAAGGATGTGATTGGATGAATGAAGTCTTTCAAAGTGTGCAAGTCTTGCCAGGCGTTGGACCAAAACGATTAGAACCACTAGCCGAACTGGGCATCGAGACAGTCTATGACTTGTTAACGCATTTCCCGTTTCGTTATGAAGATATTCAAATTCGTGATGTAAATACCATCATGGACCAAGAGAAAGTCACGCTAAAAGGGCTTGTGGCGACGCAACCGGTTGTGAGCTACTACGGCTTCAAGAAGAACCGTTTGGCGTTTCGCATGTCGATTGACCGCCAAGTCATCCAAGTTGCGTTCTTTAATCAGCCGTATTTAAAAGATAAAGTGGTTCAGGGCGAAGAGATTGCTATCTACGGGAAGTGGGATGCAAAGCGTTCTACCTTGATGGGCATGAAAATCTTATCGAACCGAAACGTAGAGGACGAAGAAGGCGACCAAGTTGAGGCGGTTTATCGCACGAATAAATCGTTGAAGCAGGCGACGATTCTGAAACTCGTTCGTACGGCGGTGGATCGTTTTGAAGATAAAATTCCAGAAGTATTGCCGCAAGAGTTGACGGCGTCGCACCACTTGATGGGGCATAGAGATGCTGTACGGGCGATGCATTTTCCAAAAGATGAACTGGAAAGACAGAGTGCGCAATATCAGCTCGTCTACCAGGAGCTCTTCTTATATCAACTGCGCTTGCAATGGATGCGTCAGAAGCGCCATCAGCAAACAAAAGGGCAAGCGGTGCTGTATGATAATGCCGCGTTGAAGGCCTTTATTCAGACGTTGCCGTTTGAACTGACGGATGGGCAAAAGAAAGTCGTGAATGAGATTTGCTTTGACCTGCGTGCGCCTTATGAGATGAATCGTCTCTTGCAAGGGGATGTAGGGAGCGGAAAGACGATTGTGGCGACGATTGCCATGGTCGCAACGGCTCTAACAGGTAAGCAAGCAGCGCTCATGGTTCCCACAGAAATCTTGGCGGAACAACATATGCTGACGTTTGAAAAATTGATTCAGGGGACACCGTTGAAAGCAGTGTTGTTAACCGGAAGTATGAATCGTTCGCAGAAGAAGCGAAAAGAGTTACTCGCGCAAATCGAAAGTGGCGAGGCAAACCTCATTATCGGGACGCATGCCTTGTTCCAACAAGATGTGAACTTTAAAGAGTTAGCCTTTGTCGTCATCGATGAGCAACATCGCTTCGGGGTGCAACAACGTCAGGCACTCGCTGGAAAAGGGGCGGGTGTGAACGTGCTTCAAATGACGGCAACACCGATTCCTCGTACGCTTGCGATTACGGCTTTTGGGGAAATGGATACGTCTATCCTCAGTGAGATTCCTCGTGGTCGTCAGCCAATCAAAACGTCTTGGGTTCGCGAGCAGGAAATGGAACAGATTTTCAATTTCGTAGAACGTCAAATTCAAGAAGGGCGACAAGCGTATATGATTTCGCCACTGATTGAAGAATCGGAACATCTCGATGTGCAAAATGCCGAAGAGATTTACCGCATGATTTCAGCGCATTTCTCAGACCGCGTGAAAGTGGGACTCTTACATGGGAAAATGCCAGCGGAAGAAAAAGAAGCGGTGATGGCGGACTTTAAAGCGAATAAACTACAAGTGCTCGTTTCAACTACGGTAATCGAAGTTGGGGTGGACGTGCCGAATGCCACAGTGATGGTCATCTTGGATGCGGACCGATTCGGGTTAGCGCAGCTCCATCAATTGCGTGGACGTGTCGGACGTGGACAACATGCCTCAAGCTGTATTTTAGTGGCGAGTCCAAAGACGGAAAATGGGAAAGAGCGCATGCGCATTATGTGCGAGTCGACGGATGGATTTTATCTCAGTCAAAAAGACTTGGAGCTTCGCGGTTCTGGGGATGTATTTGGGGTAAAACAGTCCGGTATTCCAGACTTTAAGATTGCCGATTTAATACGAGATTATGATATACTAGAACAAGCACGTAAAGATGCAATCTTTTATGCCTCGGAAGATCCAGCAGGAGAAAAAGCCGAGACAAAACGCATGAAGGCATTTATCGAACAAACAACGAAAGAAATCAATGGATAACTTCACGGCCACGTGGCTAGAAGAGGAGGAACAACAATGGTAAGAATTGCAATTGACGCAATGGGTGGAGATAACGCTCCTAAAGAAATCGTCCAAGGGGTCGTCCTTGCAGCAAAGGAAATGCCAACTGTCGAGTTTCAATTATACGGAGACGAAGCAAAAGTGAATGCATGCTTGGAGGAATCACTTCCAAATATTCGCGTGATTCACTGTTCAGAAAAAATCAATTCTGATGACGAACCAGTTAAAGCGATTCGTTCGAAGAAAGACGCTTCAATGGTCGTTGCCGCTAAAGCTGTTAAAGAAGGGGAAGCCGACGCGCTATTCTCTTGCGGAAATACAGGGGCTCTTCTAACGGCTGGATTATTAGTGGTTGGCCGTATTAAAGGAATCGACCGTCCAGGATTAATGCCAGTGTTGCCTGTTCTTGGAAAAGACAACCGTCAATTTATTATGATGGACGTTGGTGCGAACGCAGAATGTAAACCGAAAAACGTTCACCAATTCGGGATTCTTGGTAGCTACTATTCAAAATACGTTCTTGGCTATGAAAATCCAACAGTCGGCTTATTAAATAATGGAGCTGAAGAAGGAAAAGGGAACGAACTCGCAAAAGAAGTTTACGGACTCTTAAAAGAAGACGACAGCTTAAACTTCGTCGGAAACGTGGAAGCTCGTGAAATCTTAACAGGCGCAGCGGATGTGGTCGTAACAGACGGATTCACAGGAAACGCCGTATTGAAAACAATCGAAGGAACGGCGCTTGCGATGATGGGTCTTCTAAAAGAAGGCATTAAAGGGCAAGGAATCCAAGGAAAACTTGGCGCGCTCTTACTCAAGAATACATTCTACGGATTAAAGAATACATTAGACTACTCACAATTCGGGGGTGCGGTGCTCTTTGGTCTTAAGGGAGCAGTTGTGAAATCACACGGTTCTTCAAAATCAGATAGCGTGTACCATGCGATGAAACAAATCGATACAATTGTATCAAGTGGAGTCATCAACGACTTAGTTGCTCACTTTGAACAAACAGCAGAGTAATGAAATAAAGCTCTCTTCTATTACAGAAGAGAGTTTTTTGATAATATTTATAAATTTCATAAAGTCGCAATAAATTCTTAGGAATTCTTGCGAAAAAAGGGTACAATAGATAAGTACATAAAGTTGCGGACGCGACTAAAGGAGGAAAGCCTATGTTCAAAGAAGTGAACGAGCAAATCTTAAAATTAATCGAGAAGAATAGTCGTTTAACACCAGAAGAAATTGCCTCTTTATTAGAAATTGACGTGGATGAAGTGAAACGTCGTATTAAAGAGATGGAAGAAGCCAAAATTATTTGTGGCTACCATACATTAATCAACTGGGAAAAAACTGATAATGTGAATGTTTCAGCGATTATCGAATTAAAAGTAAATCCTCAAAAAGGGAAAGGGTTTGACCGTATTGCGGAAAAAATCTATCATTTCCCAGAAGTGGAAGCAGTGTACTTAATGTCAGGCGGATATGATTTCATGGTGCAATTGAAAAAAGCGCCAATGCGTGAAATTGCAAACTTCGTATCTTCACGTCTTTCAGTGATTGAAGAAGTACAATCTACTAAAACACATGTTGTATTAAAACAATACAAAGATCACGGCACAATGTTTGTCGGTAAAGCAGATGATAAACGTCAGGTGGTTACTCCATGAATTTAGAAAATATGTTAAATAATAAAATTAAGGACTTGAAACCTTCAGGAATTCGTCGTTTCTTCGATATGGCGAGTGAATACAAGGATATTGTTTCCCTAGGGGTTGGAGAGCCTGATTTTGATACGCCTTGGCATATTCGTCAAGAAGCGATTAAAGCGTTGCAAGAAGGCCGTACGTTCTATACAGCTAATGCAGGGTTAAAAGAGCTTCGTGAAGAAGTGTGTGTCTTTACAGAGGGCCGTCACGGGGTAAAATATGACCCAATGCACGAATGTGTGATTACCGTTGGGGGAAGTGAAGCCGTTGATATTTCAATGCGTGTTCTCTTGAACCCAGGGGATGAAGTGATTATTTGTGACCCAGGTTACGTTTCATACGTTCCAGCAGTTACAATGGCAGACGGGACTCCTGTCATTCTTCCGTTAAAAGAAGAAAACCAATTCCGTATCACACCAGAAGACCTTGAAGCGGTGATTACACCGAAGACAAAAGCGATTCTAATGAACTTCCCGAATAACCCAACTGGTGCGGTTATGGGACGTGAAGACTTAGAAGCGGTTTGCGAAGTGT
>CAUVJW010000031.1:0-13175 GCA_963552295.1 uncultured Streptococcus sp.
TTCTTCATTTCAGCCCAAACTGCTTGAACAGCTTTCTTTTGACCTTTTGCTTTGTGAAGAAGGTTTAAGGTTCCTTCTGGAGATGCGTTACCGACTAAGCGGATATTAAGCATTCCGATAACGGCACCGACTAATTTATTTAAACGACCATTTTTCACTAAGTTATCGACACGAGCTAGTGCGAATAATAGTTTTGTACTTGCTAAATAATCTTTTAATGCAGCTACGACTTCTTCATAAGAGAGGCCTTGTGCGATGAGTTCATTGGCTTTTTGTACGAAAAGAACCATTTCACCGCTGGCTGAAAGACTATCGAACACTTCGATATTTGTTTCAGGTGCTTCTTCTAAAAGCATGTTTTTTGCGAGTTGCGCACTGTTTTGGCTTCCTGATAAGCCACCCGTAATCGTAATGACGATGACATTTTCTGCACCTTTGTAAGCTTCAAGGAATGCATCTGGGCTAGGGCAAGCTGAAGCTGTTTGGTCTTTCGATTGATACATTTCAATCATCATAGCATCGATATCTAAAGAGGCATCATCTGTATAGTGTTTGTCACCTACTTGAACTGTTAGCGGTACGTTAATGTACTGTGTATCTGGAGCAAGATTCTCGATTTTGCGTAAATCACAACCTGAATCTGCAATAATTTTCCATTTCATAATGGTTTCTCCTTAAAAAATTTATTCTGTCCAACAGTAATATACTTTGATGTTCAAAATAAGTCAAATAATCTACTGTAAAGCCGGCTTTTTAGTAGCATTTTAGCGCTTTCTGTACTATTGTAGAAGTGTAAAAATAAAAATAAAAGGAGGAGTTTTATGACTCAAACTATTTCTTTCGGATATGGTTCAAAACCAGCTCAATTTATGGCGAATAAACTAAACCGTCACGGTGTCATTGCAGGGGCTACAGGTACAGGTAAAACTGTAACGTTAAAAGTATTAGCGGAGCAATTAAGTGAAGCAGGAGTTCCTGTATTCTTATCAGATATTAAAGGGGATTTAGCAAGCCTTGCTGAAAAAGGCGAAGTAACTGAGAAGATTGCAGAACGCTTGGCAAAAGTTCATGTAGAAGACTTCGAACCAAGCTCATATCCTGTTGCTTTCTGGGATGTCTTTGGGGAAAACGGAATTAATATCCGTACTACAATCTCAGAAATGGGACCAATTTTATTAGCTCAATTATTAGGTTTAAACGAAACTCAAGAAGGTATTTTAAACATTGCGTTTAAAGTAGCGGACGACCAAGGATTATTATTAATCGACATTAAAGACTTACGTGCAATGTTAAATTACGTTGGCGCACATGCTGGGGAATTACGTAACTTATACGGAAATATCGCACAACAATCAATCGGTTCTATTTTACGTAGCTTACTCGTATTAGAACAACAAGGTGGAGATAAATTTTTCGGAGAACCCGCATTTGAAATCAATGATTTATTCAAACAAGATCAAAATGGTCGCGGAGTTATCAATATTTTAGCATCTGAAAAATTATTCCAAACACCAAAATTATACGCAACATTCTTACTATGGTTCTTATCAGAATTATACGAAAACTTACCAGAAGTTGGGGACTTAGATAAACCAAAATTAGTCTTCTTCTTCGATGAAGCACACGTATTATTCGGACAAAGCAATGCTGCAGTTCAAGAGAAAATCGAATTAATCGTTCGTTTAATCCGTTCTAAAGGAATTAGTATTTTCTTCGTAACACAAAATCCAACGGATATTCCAAATGCTATCGCGAGCCAATTAGGGAACCGCGTGCAACACGGATTACGCGCGTTCACTCCAGCTGAACAAAAGAACGTAAAAGCAGTTGCTGAAACTTTCCGTCAAGAAGATGGACAAGATTTAGTAACAGTAATTACAAACCTTAAAGTAGGGGATGCAGTTGTTTCAACACTTCAAGAAGATGGTTCTCCAAGCTTTGCAGAAGTAGTATCAATTTACCCTCCTAAGAGTAAATTAGATGCAGGTGATCCACTTGTTCGTCAACAACTCATCAATCAATCAGCATTCTACGATAAATATGCAGAAATGTTTGACCGTGAATCAGCTCATGAACAATTAGCAGCATTAGATGAACAGTTCAAACAAGAGCAAGAAGCAGAATTGGCGCAAAAAGAAGCTGAAAAACAAGCTGAAGTAGAACGTAAAGAAGCTGAAAAACAAGAAGCCCTTGCACAAAAAGAAGCTGAAAGACAAGCGAAATTAGAAGAAAAAGAACGCGAACGTGAACAAAAAGAATTAGAGCGTCAAGCACGTCAAGCCGCTACAAAACGCGGAGATTCAGCAATGGATCGCTTCACTAAGAACATCATGTCAAGTGTGGGTCGTGAAGTTGGTCGTGTGATTACACGTGGCGTAATGGGCTTATTCAAAAAATAAGAGGAGGCCAAAATAATGGCAAATGTCGTTGTATTTTTCGCGCAAGGATTTGAAGAAATCGAAGGCCTTGCAACGGTTGATATTTTAAGAAGAGCAGGACACACAGTGCACACAGTAGGACTTGGTAGTGAAGTGATTACTGGAAGTCATCATATTCCTGTAAAAATGGATGATGTCCTAGATACGTTTTACTGGGCAGATATTGATGCTCTCGTACTACCAGGCGGTCTTCCAGGAGCCACTCATTTACGAGATGATGAATTTCTAATTAAGAAACTAAAAGAGTATTCTAAAAAAGGAAAAATTATCGCAGCGATTTGTGCAGCTCCAATTGCACTGCACCGTGCAGGATTGCTCAAGGGCAAGAAATATACTTGCTACCCTGGTGTAGAAAAAGACATCAATCAAGGAACGTATACAGGACAGCTCGTGGAAACAGATGGAAAACTCATTACGGGATGTGGACCAGCTGCAACCTTTGAATTTGCCTATACGATTGCAGAAGCGTTGGGTACTGACACTAGTGCTCTTCGTGAAGGAATGCAATATAATAAACTTCTCAAAAAATAAAATTGGTATGAAGGCTCGTCTCGAATAGAGGCGGGTCTTCTTTTGTTACAAAAATGTTACAATGTTACAAAAATATTAACTCAAACACTTGCAATTTAACCGGAAATTTGAGAAAATAATGAATGACAAAATAAAACTTAGTACATAGAAATCAGGTAATAGTATGCATAAAGAAGAATTGAAGGAAGTTGTTGGTCAACTTCGCAAAAAAGGGGTAAGAATTACACCTCAACGTGTTGCGATGCTTGAGTTTTTAGCAAGTGTACACACGCATCCAACGGCCGAAGAAATCTTCAAGGCGTTGACAAAAGAGGATCCACAAGTGAGTGTGGCAACTGTTTATAATAACTTAAATCTATTTATTAAAGAAGGCGTCGTAAAAGAATTGACGTATGGGGATAGCGCGAGCCGCTATGACTTTGATTTAGGACAGCATTATCACGCCGTATGCGACGTGTGTGGGAAAGTGGTGGACCTTTATTACCCAGTACTCGAAGACGTTGAAAAAGCTGCAGAACAGCTGACAGGATTTAAAGTAAGAGGACACCGTATGGAAGTGTACGGAGTGTGCCCAGAGTGTCAAAAGAAACAAAAATAGTATTCGATTAAGGGGTATAGGAGTATGGAGAAGGTCATTCAACGAAGAGCCAAAAGTGGCAAAGATGAGCACTCAAAAAAGGAAAATAAATATACGCAAGCTCCAGAAGACTTCGAAGAAACAGAAGTAGTCGAAGAGGAAGCTCTTGAGGAACTGGAAGAAAAAGAACTCTTTGGTGGGAAAAAGCCTAAGAAGAAAAGACCTAAGAAAAAAATGAATAAAACGATTTTCTGGGTCATTGGGATTTTAACATTTCTTATTTTGATTTTTGAATTATTAACAATTCACCGCATTATGGCAGATCAGTTCAATGAAGAAGAATTCAAACGTATTATTCAAGTCGAACAAGAAGATGCGAAGAAATATAACGAGAATTTAACCGTGAAAGATGAAACAAAAGGCAATGTGGAAGTACAGGAGTTAATTCCAACAGATGCTTCTGGTAATCCGATTGAAGCCATTGCGACTGAAATGGACGCATTGAAACAAGAAGTTCTTGAAAAGTACGCTGGAGCTACTAAGAAGACACTTATCTTCTTCAAGGCGTATCAAACAAAAATCATCTCAAACGTAAACGATATTCACTACTATGTGTCTGTTTATCAACAAAAAGAGAGTGGTTTTGAACAATTAGAGTTTAAAGAACTCTCACATCAATTAGTATTTGCGGATACATTACAACCGTTCGAGATTGCTAAATTATTTAACAATGAACTCGCAGTGTCTAACTTCTTAGTGAAGAAGGCTTTAGATGAAGGAAAAGCAAATGGTTTATCAGACGATCAAACTGCTAAAGTGACTGCGCAATTTATGGACGGAAACTGGAAGAAGTTAGATGCTTCGATTATCCAAAACGGAGTTCGTGTGAAATATAAAGATGCAAGTGATCAAGATGCAGAATGGACCATTCCATTTACTGAATTATTTGCATACATGAACGAAAACATGATTCCTGAAACAGAAAAAGACAATTACGAAGCGTACCTAGCGACTGTAAAAGAAAAACTAGGGAAGAAGAGAATTGCATTATCGTTTGACGATGGACCTCGTGCAGAGACAACGCCAAAAGTGTTAGAAATCTTGAAGAAATATAACGCGCACGCAACGTTCTATATCGTAGGAAGCCACGTAGAAGGCAATGAATCCATCATTAAACAAATCGTTGCAGAAGGTCATGAATTAGGGGACCACAGCTACAGCCATCCGTTATTGACGAAGAAATCAGCTGCTGAAGTGTATCAAGAAGTGCATAAGACTTCTGATTTAATTGCAAAAGCAAGCGGAGGTTTGCGACCAATGAGCTTGCGTCCGCCATATGGTGGGTTTGACAAGATGGTATCAGAACAAGCTGGTATCGCGATTGTAAACTGGTCAATTGATTCCCTTGACTGGAAATATAGAGATGCATCAAAAACAATCGAGCATATTAAAGAAAATGCGCATAATGGCGGAATTTTATTAATGCACGATATTCATGAAGAATCTGTTGAAGCTCTTCCAGCTATTATCGAGTATTTACAAGCGGAAGGCTACGAATTAGTAACGGTCACAGAATTAATGGCAGACCAACCGTTAAAACCAAATTACGTTTACTTTGACCGTGTAGAGAATAAACCAGTGAAGTAAGAACACTTGCATTTTTACTCAAAATAAGGTACATTAATCAAGTGCTTAAAGCACAGACCTTTTACAGAGTTTTGCGAATCACCAACGCTTTACTCAGTACAAGGCATAAATTAAAAGAAAGAGGTGTTTAGAAATGGCTATTTCTAAAGAAAAGAAAAACGAAATCATCAAAGAGTATGCGTTACACGAAGGAGACACTGGTTCACCAGAAGTACAAATCGCTGTATTAACATACGAAATCAACCACTTAAATGATCACATCCGTGTTCATAAAAAAGACTTCCACTCAAACCGTGGATTAATGAAAAAAGTTGGTCACCGTCGTAACTTGTTAGCATACTTACGTAACAAAGATGTTCAACGTTACCGTGAACTAATCAACCGTTTAGGATTACGTCGTTAATTTTAAGCCAATTGAGAACTCCCAGGCATTCGTGCTTGGGAGTTTTTTGTTGCTGTGAAACTTTATAGCGGTTAAACGATATTGTATATAAACTATACCTCGACAGGAAGAAACATACAAAAAAGGCACAAGATCCAATCGCGGAGTCGTGTGCCTTCTTTTATTTGAATTATAGTTCTTTAATTGAGTGTGCAACGATTTGACGGTAACACATCATATTCTTGCTATTATTTGATTTGATCACGTTACGCAAGATTTTAAATGCAGAACGTCCTAATTCGAGCGTATGCACGTCTACATAAGCATCGATTTGAACAGAAGGGCGTACAGAGTCGAATGTGATAATCGGCATCTGAATATGTTTCTCGTTTAAATAGCGCGCAGCTCCTTCTGCAAAGAGGGAGTCGGCTGTCACGAGTCCATCAATTGTTCCGACTTCGAGAAGGTCTTTAATCGTCTCGTAACCACGCTCAATCGTAAATTCATCTACTTGAGCAATTAGTTTTTCGTTAACATCAAGTTCGTATTCTTTGAGAGCTTTGATATAACCCTCGAGACGTTCTCTAGATACGAAAAGTTGGTCACGACCACCGATAAAAGCAATCGATTTGGCGCCTTTATTAATGATGTATTCAGTAGCATCAAGTCCCGCTTTTTCATTGTTATTATCGACAAATGAAATAAGAGGGGAAAGTGTCTTACCGATAATCACCGCTGGAAATTCTTGTGCAATTGCAAAGTTCACAAGAGGGTCTTCCAATTCCCCGTATAGGAAGATTAGACCGTCCACGCGGCGTCCTAAAATCGTGTCTTTTAAAATGGCTAAACGCTGATGGTTATCCTGTCCTGTACATAATTGAATCGAGTACTGATGGTCTGCTGCAATTTGAGCAATCCCTCGAATGACTTCAGGGAAAAATGAGTTTTGGTAGAACGCATCAGAGTCTTCTGGGAGAACTACACCAATGACATTCGTTTTATTGCTTGCTAAGCTTCGTGCATTGACGTTTGGGTGATAGTTTAATGTTTCCATCGCCTGACGTACTTTCTTCTTTGTTGCGTCGCTGATGCTTGATTTATCTTGCAATACGCGCGTCACAGTTGAAGGGGAGACCCCTGCGAGTTTAGCCACATCTTTAATCGTGGATGCCATCTGTATTCCTCCTTTCTTGTAATAAGTGATGTCTAAAAGAAAACACTGGATACGAACTTACAAAAATCCATATCCAGTGCCAAAATGGTTCTAAGATTTAATCGCTCCGTCAACCATACCTTTCATGATATGTTTTTGTGCGAGAATGAATAGGATAATAACTGGTAACATAATGAGTAATGTTGAAGTTAAGATCATATCCCATTGTTTTGTAAATGAACCGGCGAAGTTTGAAACCGCGATTGGTAATGTTTGAATCGCATTTCCTTTACCAAGTAATAGAAGTGGTAATAGGAAGTCGTTCCAAATCCAGATACCGTTCAAGATTAAAATTGTAACGTAGATTGGTTTTAGGATTGGAAGAACTACGTAGAAGAATGTTTGCATTTTGTTACATCCGTCTAATTCCGCAGCTTCTTCGATTTCTAAAGGAACCCCTTTGATGAATCCGTGGAACATGAACACTGAAAGTGACATACCGAAACCTGTGTACGCTAGGATAATCCCTGGGTAAGAACGTAATAAGCTGAATCCGAAGATTGGCATTGTAATGGCGTCACTCATGATTTTGAACCAAGTTACTAATGGATACATTACAACTTGGAAAGGAATTACCATTGAAGCTACGAAGATGAAGAAGATCACTAATGAAGCTTTAGAACGGTAACGAACTAATCCCCATGCAGCAAGAGCAGAGAATAAAGTGATTGTAAATAATGAAATCACAGTAATAATCGTTGATGCTAAGAATGATGAAGGATAGTTAATAGATGGGTTTTTCCAAATAGTAACAATGTTTGTCCAAAGTTGTCCGAAACTTGCAGGAAGTGCAAGCGGATCTGCTAGGATGTCAGCAGAACTCTTTGCAGAGTTGATCACTAAAAGAACGATTGGACTTAAGAAAAGTAAGAATAGGAGTATTCCTAAAATTTCAAGAAGTAAGATTCCAAATTTTTGTTTTTTCATTATAAGTCAATCTCCTTCCGTTTAGTGATAGATGTTTGAATCAAGCTGATGACTACTAAGATGAAGAATAAGATAACAGCACGAGCTTGACCTTGAGCCATTAAGTTATCTCCTGAAGCAGTGTTGTAGATGTTCATCGTAATGAACTCTGTACTTTGGATGGCTTTATCATGCCATAGTAGTGAAGGTCCACCACCTGTTAATGAGAAGTTCACATCGAAAATCTTGAATGAGTTTGTAATTGTCAAGAAGAGCGATACAGTGAACGCTGGCATTACCATTGGGATGATAATGTGACGTAGACGTTGCCATGCATTAGCACCGTCAAGTGAAGCAGATTCTACAAGACTTGATGGTACGTTTTGTAGGGCTGCAAAGTAAATCATCATGATGTAACCTGCATATTGCCATGTGTTTGTGATAATCAAAGCTGTAACAGCTAATTTCACATCCCCAAGGAATAGGTTATTAATTAAAAAGTCGCTTCCAATCATTTGACCTAAAGCAGGGAATACTGAGTTATAAATGAATTGCCAAATGTAACCTAGTACAAGACCCCCGATTAAGTTTGGAATGAAGAATCCAGCACGGAAGATGTCTTTAAGCTTAATTTTACTTGAAACAAGTAGAGCTAAGCCGAATGATACAATGTTAATCACGATTACGTTAAATAATGCGAAGATTACTGTGATCATTAAAGAGTATTGGAAACGTGTGTCCGATAAACTGCCTGTAAAGTTTTTAAGTCCCACAAATTGTAAGTTAGTTTGTGTAACGCTCTTCCAGTCAGTTAGTGAGTAGTAGAACCCTAAGAAGAAAGGCACGATAATAACAAGTGCAAAGATGATAAATGCAGGTAACACTAAGCGGTAAAAATTGCGTTTTGCACGAGCTTCTCTGCTTAAAGCTTTCTTATTCTTAGACATATAAGAGTTCCTCCTTTATTAAAATTAAGCGGTGAGGGTAGTCACCGATTTGGTTCTATTGTAGCACATAACCCACAGTCACTGAAAGTGGCTGTGGGCCCCATGCAAACAATATTAATGATTATTTTTTAAGTAAGCTAGGCACTTCTTTGATTTGATTAGTAATCAATTCTTCGAATTTAGCTTTGTCGATTTGACCTTGAGCATATTGTCCATAGATTGGTCCTAATTTGTTCATTAAGAAGTTATCAGGCATGAAGTATGGGTTATCAAATGAGTAAACAGGTTTCTTCGCGCTAATCCATTCAGCTAAGAAACGAGATAATGGAGCTGATGGTTTCTCAGTTGTGTTAGAGAATGGAGAAATCATGTTAGCTTTGTTTACGATGTAGTCTTGACCTTCTTTAGTATCAGCTAAGTCGTTGAAGAATTTGTTGATGTATTCTAAAGCTTTAGTGTCTTTGTTAACTACGTAGTAAGATGGAGCACCGATGAATAATCCGTCAGCGTTTTTATCTTTACCAAGAGTTTGATAAGGAATGAATCCCATTTCGAAGTTAGCGTTTAATTGTTTTAGGTTAGGATCTTTCCAGTTACCTTGGTGTAGGAAAGCAGCTTTACCTGAAGCGAACGCTGAGTCCATGTCTTCTTGTGTACCAACTGTTAAGAGTTTTTTCTCTGTGTGATTGAATAATAATTCAACCCAGTTAGCGTAGTTGTCTAAACGAGTTTTGTCCATTTCGCCTTTAAGAACTTGTTCAGTTACTGAACGGTCGCCGTTTGGAAGACCAGAACTTAAGTAAGCACCGAAGTCGTGGATACCCATGATCCAAGTTTCGCCTTCTTTAGTTGCAGTAGCAACAACAGTAGATAATCCTAACTCAGATTTTTTGCTTTCTAATGTGTCCATTGCTTTTTGAACAGCTTCAAATGAAGTTAGAGTAGATGGGTCGATACCAGCTTTAGTTAAGATGTCTTTGTTGTAAGCTAATCCGTATCCTTCTACAGATACTGGGAATCCGTATACGTCGTTTCCTTGTTTGAATTCGAATTCAGTTTTGTCGATCCAGTCACCTTTTAATGGTTGGATGCTGTCTTTCCACATGTCGTAACCAGCTTGACCTTCGATTACGAATACGTCAGGAGCTGTACCAGCTGTGAATTCTGTTTTTAATTGGTCAGAGATTTTACATGAACCAGAACATGTTTTAATGTTAACAGTTACTCCGTTCTTTTCTCCCCATTCTTTTGCATAAGCTGTTAAAGCTTCTTGAATTTCACTCTTGTTACTATATAAAGTGAATTCTTTTTTGCTCTCAGAGCTTCCTCCGTTAGAAGATTCTTGTTTTGCTCCACATCCAGCTAATGCTAAACCAGCTAAACCAAGAGCTAATGATTTTGTAAACCATTTGTTTGCCATAATATTTTCCTCCTTAAATTTCGTTATAGATTACGCAAACGATTTCTTAACTGAACTCAGTATACCGCTTTCATGAAACGTTTGCAAGTATTTTTATCAAAAAAATTTTTTCACTTCTTAAAAATGCGGATTTAAAGCGATTTTCTTAGGTTATTAATATTTAAATAGTGCTAAAAACACGATAAAAACGCCGTTATATACAAATAGAATAAAAAAGTTGGGAAATATTACTTGAGTTATTAAACAAAATATTCTAATATTAAGGCAAACGGTTGCGCAATGTTTGCGCATTCAATGACTAGTAGAAATATCTATTATATAGAAAAGAGGGATTTATGAATGAGCAATAGAGAATCAGGTGTGTTAATGCATATCTCATCATTACCAGGTAACTATGGTATTGGTTCTTTTGGAAAATCAGCATATGATTTTGTAGATTTTCTTGTTCGTACAAAACAAACCTATTGGCAAATTCTTCCATTAGGAACAACAAGTTATGGAGATTCTCCATACCAATCATTTTCTGCTTTTGCAGGAAATACGAACTTTATCGATTTCGACATTTTAATAGAAGAAGGTTTAATTGATAAAGAAGACGTCCTTACAAATTGGGGCGAAGATGAAACGACGGTTGACTACGCATTATTATATGAAAAACGTCGTCCAGTTTTAGAAAAGGCAGTAGCTGCTTTCCTTGCAAAAGGAAAAACTCCTGCATACGAGAAATTCGTAGAGGAGAAAGCAGAGTGGTTAGAACCGTTTGCGGAATACATGGCGATTAAAGAATCTTTCGGTATGAAACCATGGACAGCGTGGAGCGACGAAGCTATCAAACGTCGTCAACCAGATGCGTTAGCCGAGTACCGCACACGCCTTGCGGATAAGTTAGAATATCACCGTGTAACTCAATTCTTATTTGATGAACAATGGCATGCTCTTAAAAAATATGCCAATGACCACTTCATTCAAATTATTGGTGATATGCCAATTTATGTGGCAGCAGACAGCGTAGAAATGTGGGCAACACCACATTACTTCAAAACAGATGAAGAAGGTAATCCACTTTGTGTAGCTGGATGTCCTGCGGATGATTTTTCTCCGCTAGGTCAATTATGGGGGAACCCAATTTATAATTGGGAAGCAATGAAAGAAGATGGATACACTTGGTGGAGCAAACGACTACAAGCAAGTTTTGAATTGTTTGATGTCGTTCGTATCGACCACTTCAGAGGTTTCTCAGCTTACTGGGAAATCCCAGCAGAAGCAGAAAACGCAACAATCGGGAAATGGGTTAAAGGTCCTGGGTATGATTTATTTAAAGCGGTGAAAGAGCAACTCGGAGAATTGCCAATTATCGCAGAAGACTTAGGTTTCATGGATGAAGATGTCATCAACCTTCGTGAAGCTACTGGATTCCCAGGGATGAAAATCTTGGAATTCGGGTTTATGGGTGAAGATCCTAAGAGTGGAGATTTACCTCATCATTATCCTGTCAATGCGGTTGCCTATACAGGAACGCACGATAATGATACAGTATTAGGGTGGTATAAGTCGGCTACAGAAGAAACTCGAGAATTTTGTAATCGTTACTTAAACCGCCGCGACGAAGAGCCAATTAGCTTTGCGTTACTTCGCGGACTATATGGTTCTGTCAGCCGTATGACAGTTGCAACAATGCAAGATTTACTACAATTAGACGAAACAGCTCGTATGAACATTCCAAGTACACTAGGCGGAAACTGGGTATGGAGAATGAAAGAAGAGCAGTTAACAGAATCTGTAGAAGAATTCTTATTAGGAATTACTGAATTGTACGATCGCGCAAATCCGCATCATAATGTGGATGTTAAAGAGGAGTTAGTCGAGGAAGAAAAATAACCTCGCGCACACTAAAAAGGAGAGAACAATGAAAGACTTTAAACAATATGTAGAAGGAAACATAGGCAAGTCATTAAAAGACTGTTCAAAAGAAGAAGTTTACTTAGCATTATTACAATTTACGAAAGAAAAAAGTGCAGCCCTACCACAAAACAATGGTAAGAAAAAAGTGTATTACATTTCTGCTGAGTTCTTAATCGGTAAATTATTATCAAACAACCTAATTAACTTAGGACTTTACGATGAAGTGAAAGAAGAACTAGAAGCAGCTGGACATTCATTAGCTGAAATCGAAGAAATCGAATTAGAACCATCTTTAGGAAATGGTGGTCTAGGACGTCTAGCAGCATGTTTCCTTGATTCTATCGCAACTCTTGGTTTAACAGGAGACGGCGTTGGTTTGAACTACCATTATGGTTTATTCGAACAAAAATTCAAAAATAACCAACAAGATGCAGTGCCAAACGTTTGGTTAACACCTGAAAGCTGGTTAGTTCCAACTGAAACTTCTTATAAAGTACCTTTTGCAGACTTTACATTGACATCAAAAATGTTTGATATCGATGTATTAGGATATGAACAATCTACTAAAAACAAATTACACTTATTCGATGTCGATTCAATCGATGAGTCTTTAGTATCAAGTGATTCAATCTCATTTGATAAAACACAAATCGCTAAAAACTTAACATTATTCTTATATCCAGATGATAGCGATGAGCAAGGTGAATTATTACGTATTTACCAACAATACTTCATGGTAAGTAACGGTGCTCAATTATTAATCGACGAAGCACTTGCTAAAGGAAGTAACTTACACGACTTAGCAGAATATGCAACTGTTCAAATTAACGATACACACCCATCAATGGTGATTCCTGAATTAATTCGTTTACTTGGGGAACGTGGAATTGAATTCGATGAAGCAGTGGAAATCGTGTCAGCAATGACAGCTTACACAAACCACACAATCTTATCAGAAGCGTTAGAAAAATGGCCTTTAGCATACTTAGAAAAAGTAGTGCCACATTTAGTGCCAATTATTAAAGAATTAGACGCTCGCGTAAAAGCAAAATATGAAGATCCATCAGTAGCGATCATCGACGAACATGGCCGTGTTCACATGGCGCATATGGATATTCACTACGGATATAGCGTAAACGGTGTTGCGGCACTGCATACGGATATCTTAAAAGAAAGTGAATTGAAGAATTTCTATGAAATTTATCCAGAGAA
>CAUVJW010000032.1:0-13122 GCA_963552295.1 uncultured Streptococcus sp.
GTCCGCTCTTGAAGAAATACGCAACCTTCTTTATTTCGAAGAAATTGCATTTGGAATATGTTCCTACTGAGAAAAAGGTCGTGACGGATTCGAAGTGGTTAGGCGTTATCGTTGAGCAAGTGTTATCGAATGCGGTGAAATATACGCCTGAGGAAGGAACGATTCGTATTTTTTTTGAAGGAAGTACGTTAACGATTGAAGATACGGGAATCGGGATTGCTCCTTACGATATTAAACGGATTTTTGAACGTGGATTTAGCGGTTATAATGGTCGTGTGAACCATCAATCGACAGGGCTAGGGCTCTACTTATCTTCAGAGATTGCCAAACGATTAGGTGTAACGCTTAGTGTAGCGTCAACAGTTGGAGAAGGGGCAACGGTTCATATTCAGATTCCGTCTGAAGTGATGCAAGTGAAAGATTAATGGAAAGCGAGGGGAAACCCTCGTTTTTTTGTTTGATAAAAAGAGTATTTTTGCTAAAAAAGTTAACGATGACACGCCCGGATGTGTTATAATTGTAAAGATAACAATATCGTTTGAGA
Source organism: uncultured Streptococcus sp. (assembly GCA_963552295.1). GTDB lineage: Bacteria > Bacillota > Bacilli > Lactobacillales > Aerococcaceae > Granulicatella. The sequence goes on from CAUVJW010000032.1 coordinate 545, forward strand.
TAGGAGAATGACAATGGCAGTAGATCAATTAGAATTAGTCGTCATTACAGGTATGAGTGGGGCAGGGAAAACTGTTGCAATGCAAAGTTTCGAAGACATGGGATATTTCTGTGTCGATAATATGCCACCAAGTCTTCTACCCAAATTTTGGGAATTAGTAAAAGAATCAGGAAAAATTACAAAAATTGCGCTCGTAATCGACTTACGTTCACGCGCATTCTTTGATGAAATCATGTCAGCCATTGCAGGCCTTGATAACACATCATTTATTACAACAAAAATTTTATTCTTAGAAGCTAGCGATGATGCGCTTGTTTCACGTTACAAAGAAACAAGAAGAACACACCCTCTTGCTGGAGAAGGGCGTATTTACGATGGCATTATTGCCGAACGTCGTTTATTACAAGATATTAAGACACGCTCGCAAAAAGTGATTGATACAACAAATCTTTCACCTCGTAAGTTACGTGAAGAAATCATGCAAGCTTTCTCAACAGGTAAGGAGGGAGTCTTCACGATTCAAGTCATGTCATTTGGATTTAAATACGGGCTTCCAATCGATGCGGATGTCGTGATGGATGTACGTTTCTTACCAAATCCACACTATATCCCTGAGCTACGTCCGTTAACAGGATTAGATGATCCAGTGTATGATTACGTGATGAGCCAACCAGAAGCGAAGACGTTCTATCATAAATTGATGGACTTACTCGATTTCTCAATTCCTGGCTACAAAAAAGAAGGAAAATCGAGCGTGACGATTGCTATCGGATGTACAGGTGGTCAACACCGTTCTGTAGCCTTTGCAGAACGTATCGGACGTGAATTATTATCAGACTCTTACAACGTGACAATCTCTCATCGTGACAAAGACCGTCGTAAAGAAGGGAATGGACGCTCATGATGTTCGAGGTAACACCGAACCCTCCGAGGAAGAAAGGCCCGAAAATCACCGTTATTGGTGGAGGGACAGGGCTTCCAGTTCTACTGAGAAATCTTCGTAAGAGAGATGCGGATGTAACTGCGATTGTAACGGTTGCCGATGATGGTGGAAGTTCAGGAATCATTCGAGACTATATGAACGTTGTGCCACCAGGGGATATCAGAAACTGTATGATTGCTCTTTCTCCGATGAACGCTTTACAAAAAGAAATTTTCCAATATCGTTTTAATTCCGACGACCAATTCTTCGCTGGACATGCGATTGGAAACTTAATTATTGCGGCCTTAACAGAGATGCGTGGAAATATTTTCGATGCGATTCGTCTTCTTAGCCGTATGATGGCGGTCGAAGGACATGTGTATCCTGCCGCTGAAGAGCCATTATTACTACGCGCAGAATTCCAAGATGGAACGATTGTAGACGGTGAGTCTGAGCTTGTAAAATATCGTAAGAAGATTAAAAAAGTTTCCGTGCATTGCTACGACGAGAATCGTAAGCTCGATGAAAGCCGAACTCCAATGGCGGCACGTGAAGTCATCAATGCGATTATGGAAGCCGATATGGTTGTACTAGGACCTGGTAGTCTTTATACTAGTATCTTGCCAAACTTAATGATTAGCGATATCGGTCAAGCCGTTTGCGAAACGAAAGCGGAAGTAGTGTACATCTGTAACATCATGACGCAACTTGGTGAAACGGAACACTTTACCGATGCAGATCATGTACGCGTGTTACATGACCATTTAGGAACTCAGTTCATCGACACCGTCCTCGTGAATACAGAGGCAGTGCCAGAAGAGTACTTAAACCAACAAAAGAACGAAGAGTATCTTTACCAAGTGAAGTACGACTTCCAAGGATTGCGCGACGAGGGATGCCGAGTAGTGTCGTCTGACTTTATTAAATTACGCGAAAAAGGCGTATACCATGATGGTGAAAAGGTCATCGACGAATTATTCCGACTCCTACAAAGTGCACGAATTGAATAATAACAAATAAAATAGGAGCCAAGACTTCCTCTTGGCTCCTTCAACATGACTAGAAGAGAAAGGAGGAGGCCTGTGTCCTTACTATCATTTGCTGCAGAAACAAAACAAGAACTAACGCAACTAGAAGTGCAATATGACTATTCAAAATATGAACTTGCGGCGCTCATTCGAATGAATGGGGCGGTTGGGATTTTGAATCGTCAATTGATTTTAAATATCCAAACGGAAAACGCGACGATTGCCAGACGAATTTATGTACTCTTGAAGAAGTATTATCAAGTGGAAAGTGAACTCTTGGTTCGCCGTAAGATGAAACTGAAGAAGAACAATGTGTATATCGTACGTTTGAAACATGGAACAGAAGAGATTTTGGAAGACTTGAATATCAAGTCGAGCGGCTTATTTAATATGCGCGTTCCAGAAAATGTTCGTGAAGACGAAGAGAAGATGCGTGCCTACCTTCGTGGGGCGTTTCTGGCTGGCGGTTCGATTAATGACCCGAAAACGAGCCGTTATCACTTAGAGATTTATTCGATTTATGAAGAGCATAACGACGATATTTGTCAGATGATGAATGCGTTTGGGTTGAATGCCAGAACGATTGAGCGTCGTAAGGGGTATATCACGTACTTGAAAGAAGCCGAGAAAATTGCAGACTTCCTTGCCGTGATTCATGCTTCTAAGGCGATGCTGCATTTTGAAGATATCCGAATCATTCGCGATATGCGAAATACGGCGAATCGTTTAGTAAACTGCGAGAATGCCAATATTAATAAAGTGGTGAACGCAGCCACTCGTCAAATCGAAGAGATTCAATATATTGAAGATACGGTAGGACTCGATGCCTTGCCGGATAAATTGTCGGATATTGCCAAAATCCGTTTAGAGAATCCAGAAATTAGTTTGAAAGAGTTAGGAGAAATGTTACCTTCTGGGCCTATCTCAAAATCAGGGGTAAACCACAGACTGCGTAAGATTTCTGAATTTTCTCAAAAATTAAGAGAAGAAGGAAAAGCCAATTAGGGGATGCGGGGCGTAGCTAACTATAGAAAAAACTATAGGAGGTTCGTCTTATGAACTTAGTATCTTTAATTGGTCGTGTTGTCAAAGAGGTAGAGGTGCAACAGCTTCAACCTTCCGGAAAGAGTGTGTTTAATAATACTATCGCGGTGCAAAATGTATACCGTAACAGCGATGATTCCTATCATTCACACTTTATCCAAGTGGTCGCTTGGGGCAAAATTGCAGAGCGAATCGGCAAGTTTGTCAAAAAAGGGGACCGCATTGGCGTGGAAGGACGACTCAATACTCGTCGCTACACAAACAAGAATCATCAAGAAGTGTATGTGACCGAAGTGGTGATTGAGGAAGTGTACTTCTTAGAGAGAAAACACGAAACAGAAGAGGACGGTGCGAGTCCTTTTGAAGATCCGCAAAGTTTGTTTGTGGAATAGTGAAAGGAGAGAAATTCCTTCACGTGACAGTTTAAATGAAGGAGTTTTTCGAGTGATTATATTTATTAACGGGATAGCCATTGTCGTTGGTGCGCTTGCGGGTGTATTTTTACGCCATATTATTTCAGAGCGCTTCGCACAACATATCATGCAAGGGTTAGCGCTTTGTGTATTCTTAGTCGGAATTAAAGGCGCAATTCAAATCCCGAACAGCTTGCTTATGATTTTATCGCTAGTATGCGGTGGGGTTGTCGGAGAAGGGCTTCAAATGGAGGAGCGAATACGTAAGTTCTCAGACTGGCTTCAGGAGAAGGTTTCAAAAGGCAAAGAAAACAATTTAAATATCGGTGAAGGATTCGTTGCGGCAGTTATGATTTTCTGCGTGGGGGCACTTGCTACAATGGGATCTATCCAGTTAGGAATTACTGGAGATACAACGTTGCTTCAAACGAAGTCCGTATTAGATGGGATTACTTCTATCTTCCTTGCGGCGACGGAAGGAATTGGAGTTGGACTTTCAGCAGTGGCGGTAATTGCATATGAGTTAATTTTAGTGGGATTATCTCAACTAGTGGCTCCGCATTTAAATGATGTGGTAACCGTATCGATGTCCGCAGTGGGGTCGGTTCTTTTAGTTGGTTTAGCGATGAACTTACTAGGGATTACGAAGATTAAAATATTAAACTTCATGCCAGCCATTTTTATGCCGATTTTACTTGTACCGCTATTTGCGTTATTTTAAGACAATGAAAAACACCGTACCAAGAAATTTTCTTGGTACGATGTTTTGTTGTTTTATTTAGTTGTTTTCTGCTTCTAATTTTTCGAAAGCATCGTGTAAGATGGATTTCAATGTTTTTGCAGATAAGTCCATTTTCTCTTGTTCAGAGTCAGCTAGAGGGATTTCGATGATTTGACGAATTCCTTCACGTCCTATAACGGCTGGAGCTCCGATAAAAATATCATCTTGACCGTATTGACCTTCAAGGTATACCGATAATGGGAAGATGGCTTGTTCGTTGTTTAAGATGGCTTTTGTGATACGCGCTAAAGTAGCACCGATACCGTAGTAAGTCGCACCTTTTTTAGCGATGATTTCATAAGCCGCGTCACGTACTTGGAAGAATACTTCAACTAATTTTTCTTCATCAACGTGTGGATTTTGACGAACCCATTCATAGATTTGTAAACCGCCGACGTTTGTATGTGACCAAACTGGGAATTCAGTATCCCCGTGTTCACCCATGATATATCCGTGAACGTTACGTGCGTCAACGCCAACTAATTCAGCGATTGTTTGACGGAAACGAGCACTGTCTAAAGAAGTACCAGATCCGATAACGCGTTCTTTTGGAAGTCCTGAGAATTTCCAAGTTGCGTAAGTTAAGATATCTACTGGGTTAGACGCCATTAAGAAGATTCCGTTGAATCCGCTCGCCATAATAGAGTCTACGATGTTTTTCAAGATTTTTAAGTTTTTAGATACTAAGTCCAAGCGAGTTTCGCCAGGTTTTTGAGGAGCTCCTGCTGTGATACATACGATATCTGCGTCGTGGCAGTCTTCATATGTTGCTGCGTAAATCTTTTTAGGGGCATTGAAAGCTAAGGCATGTGATAAGTCTAACGCATCGCCTTCTGTTTTCTCGAAATTGATGTCGATAATTCCTAGTTCTTCAGCGATCCCTTGTAATACAAGTGCGTATGCATAACTAGAACCAACGGCACCGTCACCGACTAAAATTACTTTATTACCATGTTTTTGAGATTTTTCCATATTCATACCTCCTAAAAAATTAGTGATGGAATATCCATAAACAAGTATAGCACGATTTTTTTAAAATTGATTTTCAGAAGTCCTCTTTTATGACAAATAATACATAAAAAACACAATTTCGTGAAAATGTGAATTAATAACGGGACGGTGTAGGGGTATGGTATAATAACACAATAGAAGAAAAAAGAATAGGTGAAAGTATGAAATTAGTCGTTGGTCTAGGGAATCCTGGAGCAAAGTATAAAGGGACAAGACATAATGTCGGGTTCATGGCAATGGATGAAGTGGCCTATCAAGAGAAGTTTGATTTTGATAAGGCGCTCTTTGATGCGGTATTTGCGCAGGTGCAAATCGGTGGTGAGAAAGTCATCTTCATGAAGCCGTTGACGTTTATGAACTTATCGGGGGAAGCGATTCGTCCGCTGATGAATTATTTTAAAATTGGAATTGAAGACTTGCTGGTTGTTTATGATGATATGGATCTGCCAGTTGGAAAGATTCGTCTTCGTCAAAAAGGGAGTGCAGGAGGACATAACGGAATTAAGAGTATTATTTCGTGCCTGGGGACGAGCGAGTTTAACCGTATTAAGGTTGGGGTTGGTCGTCCAAAAGATGGGCGTACGGTCGTAGGACACGTGCTCAACCGTTTTGAAAAAGAGGAAGAAGAGGACATTATTTTTGCTGTGCAAAAGAGTGTCGATGCGATTCGTTCGTGGATTGAAACGAGCGATTTCGTCAAAACAATGAATCAATTTAATTAACAAATAGAGGAGAAGAGATGCTGCAAAATTTTTTTGCGGTCTCTTTTTGTCGTTGGAAAAAGGAGAACATTATGCAATTATTGCACCAAACCATTAGTAAACTGAAAGGATTTAAAGAGTGGTTCGATACGCTTAATCTTCATGAGAGTCAACTCGTGCTAGGTCTCAGTGGATCTGTAAAGCATTTGGCCGAGTCATGCGCGTTTGAGAAATTGGACAAGCAATTAGTGATTGTGACGCCAACGCTCTTACAAGCAACGCAAACCTACGAAGAGTTATCGGAGTGGTATGACGATGAGGTTGTTCATCTCTTTCCGGTAGAAGAGTCACTTGCGGCGGATTTCTCGGTAGTGTCACCGGATGTGGTGAGCCAACGCATTCGAACGCTCGATTTCTTAAGTCGTGGAGAAAAAGGGATTGTTATCGTGCCACTATCAGGGATTCAAAAGCTCTTAGTGCCAGCAGAAGTTTGGAAGAAGAGCTCGATTGAACTCGCAATGGGGTCTGAAATCGAATCGATGGATGCCTTTGTAGAGCAGTTAGTGGAATTAGGGTATCGCCGTGAAAATATGGTGGCGACTCCTGGTGAATTTGCGCTTCGTGGAAGTATTGTCGATATTTATCCATTAGACCAAGAATATCCACTGCGTCTGGATTTCTTTGACACAGAAGTGGATTCGATTCGCGCGTTTAATGCGGAGACACAACGTTCGATGGATGTGATTAACGAAGTGCGCATTTTACCAGCCACAGACTTGCCACTTCAAAAGGAAGCGGTCTGGAAGGCACAAGCCAAAATCCACGCGCTCTATGAGAAAGACGTGAAGGCGGCTCAAAGTCCAGAACGAAAAGATCAAGTTAAAAATATTCAGCAAGCCATCGATGCGCAATTAGAAAATGGGGAAATCCCATCAAATTTAACGTACTTCTTGGAATGTATTTATCCAAAGAAGACCAGTTTATTAGATTATGTTTCTAAAGATGCGTACCTCATTATTGATGACTACGCTCGTTTTATCGAAAAGAGTAAAACTTTAGAAGAAGAGGCAGGTTATTGGAAGACGCACCATATCGAAACGGGTGCGATTGCTTCTGAATTGTCTCTTGTTCAGGATGGACGAAAAGTGCTAAAAGACAGTCCGTTGAAGAGAACGTATTTCGCCATTTTCCAAAAAGGACTTGGAAGACTTGCGCTTGATGCGATTCATCCGATTACGACACGCACGATGACGCAGTTCTTCTCGCAAATGCCGATGGTGAAAGTCGAAGCGGACCGTTGGAAGAAACAAGGCGCAACAGTTATCGTCTTAGTCGATGATGCCAAACGCGCTCAAAAGGTCGAACAAACCTTTGCGGACTTTGAAATTAAGAGTGTGATTTCAAACGGAGCTGTATTAGAAGGGCAACTTCAAATCATGGTTGGCAAGATGCACAATGGATTTGAGTTGCCAGAAGATAAATTTGCTATCTTAACGGAACGTGAATTGTTCAATAAACTCACAAAACGCGCACCGCGAAATCAAAAGATCTCGAACGCGGAACGCTTGAAGAGCTATACCGAGTTAGCCGTTGGGGACTATGTGGTTCACGTGAATCACGGGGTCGGTGTGTATCAAGGGATGGAGACGCTAGAAATCGGCGGCATCCACCAAGACTATATGTCGATTCACTATCAAGATGGAGGGAATTTATTCGTTCCGGTTTCTCAAATTAAGCTCGTTCAAAAATATGTGTCGTCGGATGCAAAAGTTCCAAAACTCAATAAATTGGGTGGTACGGAATGGGCGAAGACGAAACGTAAAGTAACGGCCAAGATTGAAGATATCGCCGATGAACTCATCGAATTATACGCCAAACGTGATGCCGAAAAAGGCTATGCGTTTAGTCGCGATACGGTGGAACAACAAGAATTCGAACAGGCCTTTCCGTACACAGAAACGCAAGACCAATTGCGAAGTGTGGCGGAAATTAAGGAAGACATGCAAAAGGATAAACCGATGGACCGTCTGCTTGTCGGGGACGTTGGATACGGGAAAACGGAAGTAGCCATGCGTGCGGTCTTCAAGGCGGTCATGGATGGAAAACAAGCGGCCATTTTAGTGCCAACAACGATTCTTGCCGAGCAACATTATGAGAATTTCGTACAACGCTTTGCGGATTATCCATTTACCATCGGATTATTAAGCCGTTTCCGCAGTAAAAAAGAACAAGAAGAAACGATTGAAAAACTTCGTAAAGGAGCAGTCGATATCGTCATTGGGACTCACCGTCTGCTTTCAAAAGACGTACAGTTTTTAGATTTAGGACTCCTCATTGTCGACGAAGAACAACGCTTTGGAGTGAAGCATAAGGAACGTTTGAAACAATTGAAATCACAAGTGGACGTATTGACGCTGACGGCAACGCCAATTCCAAGAACGCTCCATATGTCCATGCTTGGAGTGCGTGATTTATCCGTTATCGAGACACCACCAGCAAACCGATATCCGGTTCAAACTTTCGTGATGGAACAGAACCCGATGACCATTCGTGACGGCATCGAACGTGAAATGGCTCGTGGCGGACAAGTCTTCTATTTATATAATCGTGTCGAAACGATTGAGAAGAAGGCGGACGAACTTAGAGCGCTCGTTCCAGGATGTCGTGTCGGTGTGATTCACGGTCAAATGAGTGAGACGACGCTCGAGAATATTCTCTTCCAATTTATTGAAGGGGAATACGATGTGTTAGTGACGACTACGATTATCGAAACCGGGGTGGATATTCCAAACGTCAATACCCTCTTTATTGAAAATGCCGATCGTATGGGGCTTTCGCAGTTGTATCAATTGCGTGGACGTGTTGGGCGTACAAACCGTATTGCCTATGCTTACCTCATGTATCAACCAGATAAAGTCTTAACCGAAGTCAGCGAGAAGCGTCTGCAAGCGATGCGCGACTTTACGGAACTGGGCTCTGGATTCAAGATTGCCATGCGCGATTTATCGATTCGTGGGGCAGGGAATTTACTTGGGAAACAACAGCACGGATTTATCGATTCGGTCGGATTCGATTTATATTCTCAATTATTAAGTGAAGCCGTGTTGAAGAAACAAGGAAAAGAAGTGAAGTCTGACGAAGAAACGGTTGAAATCGACTTACAGATTGATGCGTATATTCCAGCAAGTTATATTCAAGACGAACGTCAAAAAATCGAGATGTATAAACGGATTCGCTCGATTGATAGTGTGGAAGCTTATGAGGAATTGCTCGATGACTTTATCGACCGCTTCGGTGACTTCCCGGATGAAGTCAGTGCATTAGCAGAGGTTGGACTGATTAAGCATTACGCCAACGAAATCGACGTCGTATCAATTAAGCGAAAAGACAATTCGGTGATGATTACGATTGCGCCGCCAAGTGCGACTCGCTTGCAAGGGGTGCCCGTCTTTGAAGCGCTTGGTCCGGTGAAATTACCAGCGCAAGTAGCTAATAAGGGCGAAAGTCTTCAGATTTTATTAAATATCACGCAAAAGCCTGTTGACCTATGGCTGGAGCAAGTTAAACTGTTTGTAAAAACATGCGGGGAAATTTTAGCCCGCGATGAGGAAAAACATGAAGAAGATAAATAGTAAAGGGATGATGCAAGGGGCGATTGCACTCTCGATTGCCGCGTTTATTGCTAAGATTTTAAGCGCGGTGTACCGAGTTCCTTTCCAAAATATGGTGGGCAACACCGGGTTTTATGTATATCAGCAGGTGTATCCTATTTATGGAATCGGCATGACCTTTGCGTTAACGGGTTTTCCGGTATTCGTCTCCAATGTAGTCGCGGAATACTTGGAGTCGACACATTTAAAGAATTTATTGAAGCAGTTATTCGTGATTGCAAGCCTCGTCGGAGTGGGGATTTTTGCCTTTCTCCATCTGGGAGCTGGAATGATTGCGCACTGGATGGGAGACATTGAACTCTTGCCAGTCGTTCAAAGCGTATCGTGGATGTTTCTATTGATGCCGTTTCTGGTTATCACAAGGGGTTATTTCCAAGGAAGCTTCCGGATGATGCCGACTGCCATTTCACAAGTGGTGGAGCAGGTCGTTCGTGTCGCAGTGATTCTCTTCGTGGCGAGTCTGTTTGGTAGCACCATTTCAGACTACTACACGATGGGCACATGGGCGATGTCGAGTGCGACGATTGCGGCCGTGTTTGCGATTCTTGTGATGCTGTATTATGTATTGAAAGAAACGAAAGATCCGCTCGACGGCTTGACGATTACGCCAGTAGAAATGGAAGTGCCGACATTTGGGCATCTCTTTAAACGCTTTGCCTTTGAAGGAGGAACCATCTGTCTACTCAGTTCGATTTTAGTCTTGTTCCAATTGGTGGATTCATTCTCTGTGTATAACGTATTAACTACTCAAGGAATGCTTCCGGAAGTCGCAAAAGACCTCAAAGGAATTTACGATAGAGGGCAGCCGCTTGTTCAATTAGGAATGGTCGTCGGAGTCGGATTTTCATCCAGCTATATGCCGATGTTATCACGTGCCTTTAAGAAAGGGCATGACTTAGAATTTAAGAGACTGTCAACATCACTTCTTCGAATGACGATTACATTCTCGGTAGTTGCAACGATGGGGATGATTGCCATCTTGCCATGGTTAAATACCGCCCTCTTTGGAGATGCGAAGGGTCAGGCAGTGCTCCTGGTCTATGTCACTAGTATTTTCTTTGCATCTGTGATTATGTCGCTGCACGGTATTTTCCAAAGTCAGCATCAATATCCCAAAACGCTACTGGCACTCACAGCAGGGCTCGCAGTGAAATCTTGTACGAACTACTTATTCGTTGCGATGTTTGGAACGCTTGGCGCAAGTCTGGCGACAGCGCTTGGTCTTTGTGTGATGATGGGTGTGATGATGGCTTTTGCAAAAGAGATTATGGTTAGTGTCTTGCGTGACGGGAACTTTATGCAGTTACTTGCAGGCATTGCACTTGGCATGACGGTCATTGTTTCGGTATTATCATACGGAGCATGGAATTTTGCAGGGCTGCAAGATTCAAGAACGATAGCCTTTGTCTTTTCAATCGTCTTTGCCGTTATAGGAGTGGTGATTTTCCTGGCAGGAACGATGAAATGGAATTTATTTACGAAACGCGAATGGGTTCTAATTCCAAAAGGAAAGACCTTACTTAGAAAATTTGGTAGAAAAGAGGAAAATGATGAGACTCGATAAATTTTTAAAAGTATCACGATTAATCAAACGCCGTACGGTTGCGAAAGAAGTAGCCGACAAGGGACGTGTGTTTATTAATGATAAAGTGGCGAAATCTTCAACAGACGTCAAAGTCGGAGATAAAATCGCGATTCAATTCGGGAACAAGCATGTCTTAGTCCAAGTTGAAGCATTGATGGACTCAACAAGAAAAGAAGACGCTAAGGAAATGTTTACGATTCTAGAAGAAAAACTCATTAAAGAAGAACCACTAGAACTATAATGATGTGAAGAATACGGCAGAGTTGTCGTATTCTTTTTTATGTAGAAGAGCTATCTTGAATGCGTTTTCTGTTGACAAAAAAATAAAAAAAGAGTATTATTAATAGTACTTTTTTAGAAGATAAAAGGAGGGAAAACCGTGGATTTAAATGCAATTAATTTTTTTCAACCATTTAATGCGATGATGGAATTACGTCACTTTTTGGCGATTTTAATTTCATGTGTTTGTGGACTTGCCATCGGTTACGAACGTACCTCCAGAAATAAACAAGCAGGGGTTAAGACTCACATGATCGTGGCGCTCACTTCTTGCTTAATGATGATTATTTCAAAGGAAGCCTTCATTGATACACCGCATTACGATACAGCGCGTGTGGCCGCTCAAGTGGTCAGCGGTATCAGCTTTATCGGTGGGGGGATCATCTTCATGCGTGAAAAACGCGTGAGTGGACTGACCACTGCTTCAGGGATTTGGGCCACAGCCGGAATTGGTCTTGCGATTGGCGGAGGATTTTGGTTTTTCGGTTCCCTTTGCGCTGCGATTATTGTCATCGTCCAAAAATTAGCGTATCAACCAATCTTGCAAGGAAAACAACGTCAGGTAAATATTTACTGTGAGATTCCAGACCCAACCATTGTGCAGTCGATTTATAATTACTGCCACTTTGAAGATTATCAATCGATTCAAGTCGAAGCGCGAGAACTCGATGGCGAAAAATATGAGCTCGTGATTCGCATTCATAATGACGAAGAAATCATTATTGAGAACTTGAAAAACTACATTCGCGAAACGGAAAATCAAGTGGTGATTAAACGCGTGAAACTCCGTACCGAAGATGTAAACTAAAAACTTTAGATAAACTACAAATGATTCCGCTTATCCTAACGGATGTCTTCATAATAACTGTAATGTTGCACCGGTTCGAGCCTTCCGTCGCTCACCTTCGAAGCTTCAAACGCGGAGTAAGGTACAAGCCCTACTCCGCGTAATTCACATTCGATGCGTATCACATTACTGTTATTATAGAATCCGTTAGTCTTTGCGGAATCATTTTTTGCTTTTAGATTTTTCTACGGGTTTTATTTTTGCCGCAAAAAAAGAAGTTCAAAATAAGTTTTCAAAAAAATATAAAAAATCTTAGTGTAACCATGGACGATGAGCGTCATTCTTGTTATACTCAG
>CAUVJW010000033.1:0-12538 GCA_963552295.1 uncultured Streptococcus sp.
AACACGACTATTTTAGCAAAAAAGAACGCCCCCGTCAACTCTAGTGAATAACGGGAGGCGTTCTTATTTATCCTGGTTTAAAGGAGTCGAATTCGACCCCTTTAAAACTTTATATGTTGAAAGAAATTCCGTACTGTTTTCTATTACTCTGCGCCTTCCACCAACTGAATTTGCAGAATCTCTTCCACTGCAATGCGGCGGTAGCCTTCTTCTGTCTTGAATGAAATTTCACTCTCGTATAATTCACTCACTTCGCCAATGAGCGTCTGTCGCATCATCCGATACGGAATCGTAATACTGGCCTGCAACTTGCCTACATACAATTGCGATAGCAGCATCCATTTTTCTTCCATCGTCAGCAGACTCGTCTGGTCGCTGCGCTTCTTTTCATCTTTTAGCGACGTCGTATGTTCAGACAGGAAAAATCCCATCCACTTCGCCATGCCGCGATCCTTGTGCTCTCTTGCCGAGCGATACGGCAAATACGCTCTTTCCATTATTTCAAACCGTCTAATCCTCCAGCGGAATGTCCTCCGACTAACTTGCTTCTAGCCACCACGCGCGAACCACCTTCCAGCGCGTTCCCTTTTAAAAGCGAGGTGAATCCGTATTGGTCGCGGACCGTATCAATCGCCGTCTGGAGCCTTTCTTCTTTCTCAACTGCTTCAATATCTTCGAATAGTGAAATGAGTCCAAAGCTTTCTTCGACAAATCCGGAATACCGCACCGCCACATTACGCACCGCACCTCCTTTGTATTTCTTACGAAAGAGTTCCAACACCACTTCCGATAACACCGAAGTGCGATTCGTCGGGTCAATTTTGCGCTGCGCCTGTATCGATGAAAAGCCTTCGTCCTTCGAGTAGCCTACATGAATCGAAACAACCGTCGCCTTCTTCTTAATTCTGCGCATTCGAATCGCCACCTGCTCCGCCATCTCGCGTAGCACGATTTCAATATCTCGCTGGCGAACATAGTTGCGCGGAAGCACCTGCGAGTTCCCGAGCCCTCTTGATTTCGGACGGTAAGGCACATGCACATTACTCTCATCGATGCCATTCGCGTGAAACCATAAATCCAAGCCTACGACGCCAAGCGCTTGTTTCAATCGGTCGGGGTTGGCATTTGCCAATTCACGAATCGAATAAATCCCTAGTGCGTTCAGTCGCTTCTCCATCCGCTTACCGATTCCCCAGAAATCGGTCATCTCTGGAATCCCCCAGACCTTCTCTTCGACATCTTCATACGACCAGTTCGCTCGCATATGCGGAATCTTCTTCGCCTCATTATCGAGCGCTAATTTGGCCAAAAGCGGATTCGCATTCGACATTCCAACCGTCGAGTAAATTCCCGTCTCCTTCCAAATCGCCCGTTGAATATCCGCAGACACCCGGTCGAGCTTTTCCCGTCTAGACAAGGCATCATCCGGCACAAAATAATTCAGCGACGACGTTAAATCAACAAACCCTTCATCAATCGAATACGGAAAAATATCCTCTGGCCCACCGAAGTTTTGAAACACGCGTTGAATCTGCATGTTCACCTTAATATACTCGTCCATCCGAGGTGGCACGATATAGGTCACCTTCGCCCAACTTTCTATAAACCGCACATACTGCGGCGTCACTTCGATTCCTTGTCGGCGCGCATTGGCATAACTAAACTTGCGCGTTTTGACATCAAAGGGTAATTCATACGCACGACCAACATTGGATTTCCCGAAGACCTTCTTAAACGTTGGAGAAGACGCCAAAATCAATCCCGCCGAATTATCCGCACGACTCATCACGCATAGCGACGTCTTCAATGGATGCAGCCCCCTCGCCACACATTCCACACTCGCGTAAAAGGACTTCATGTCCACAAAGGCAATGTCGCTTCTCGGTTCCTTCGAATAGTCAAAGCAGCCCATCTTTATCCCTCCAACGGCATAAAGTTTCCAACAATCATTCCTACCACTCGTGGTTCTTCCTCGTACGGAGCAAATAAGTCCGCATAGTCTGGGTTAAACGATACTAAACGCAACCCGTCTTGTTCACGATACACGCGCTTAATAAACGTCTGACCGTTCCATACTACCGCATAGACTGCCCCATCATAATCAAATCCCGTCTCACGAATGAGCGCCACCGATCCATTGTGGTAGCGTGGTTCCATCGAGTCTCCCGATACCCATGACGCAAAATCATGCGCCAACTCCTCATCGTAGTAAACCGTATCGTAGTCTCGGTCGTTGTAAATCGTCGCCCCAATCCCGGCCGACATCTTCTCGTACACATGATACGCGACCAGTTTCTTCTTCATCGGCACCACTTTTGGCGTTTGTTCCTCGGTTGCGAGCGCCTTGACATAGCGCACCGCCTTCTCTTGGTTTGGCGGCGTGAGCGTATGGTATAATCGCACAATTTCTATTTCTGTAAAATATCCCTTTGGCACAGATAGAAGCTTCTCCAGCTGTTCTACCTTACCCGAAGCTGGCACCTTCACTCCACGCTCCCATGCAGAATAAGCCTGCTTAGAGACGCCCAGTGCATTGGCGAGCTCTTGTTGCGTCAAGCCCTGCGCCACTCTTCTCTCTTTTAATTTCTCTGGTTGATACATTGTACACCTCCTGAAAAAAACTTGTAAACCAATTAGGTTGACTTTAGTATAAAACAGTCCCTCGCCACTTGCAAGCAGAATGAATACTCAAAAATCAAAATTAACTTATAAGTTAATTTCGATTGGCGCTTAATCCCTTCGAACCCTAGCGGATTTGGCCATAAAAGCTGTAATGGGGCACCGGCTTGAGCCAAAGTCTCAAGCTCTACCAAGCTTCAAACTGACTCTACGGGAATTCCCTAGAGTCAGTAATTCACATTGGTTGCCATTCCCCATTACTGCCATTATGGCATCCGCTGGATTCTTCGGTCTTATTTTTTTGAAGTGTAGCATATATGCTACTTTTTACTTTTTTTCATGCAAAAATGGCGCGAGAAAATTTTATACAGACAAGTCATTTCAACACTCTTTAAATCAAACAAATTTTGTATAAGTGTGCTCGGTACTTTATAGGAGATCCCCTTGCAAATGGATTAAAGGATTCACTACATCCAGATTTTTTATCATTTTTAGATAGAGCTGCTGAATAACTTTTATATCATTCAATCACTAGAAATTCGGGCGATTATATTCTAAAAATTCAGTTTTCGGAATAGATCCAACAAACACCGTCGAATTTATTTTTCAATTTTTTTGGATAAAAAAAGAAGAAACGAAGCACCGACTGGCTGCTTCATTTCTTCTAAAATTCATTACATTTCTAAGCTAACGAATGAATAAGGAACTAATTCTTCTAGACGTAATTCTAGAATTTCGCCTTTTCCATTCAATAAGAATACAGGAGTATCTGGTCCACAGAACTCAACCATCACTTGACGACAAATGTTACAAGGTGGTAAGAATCCTTCTGTTTCTCCCGCAACGGCAATCGCTAAAATATCGCCTTTACGGTAGCCTTGTGAAGCTCCGTAGAAAATCGCGCTACGTTCTGCACAGTTTGTCACTCCAAACGATACATTCTCAATATTCGCTCCCGTAATCACACGGCCATCTTTATATAACACCGCAGCGCCTACAGGGAATTTTGAATACGGACAGTAAGCATTCTTTAAAACTTCTTTCGCTTGCTCCATCAGAGCCACTTTATCAATTGTTGTCATGGGTTGTACTCCTTTTTTGTGTTGTATTCCTATTATACAGATTTTATAGGGAGTTTCAACATTTCTTCCTACCAACTTTTTTCTAAAATTCCGACTCCAGTCCTATGCCAGAGTCCTTCAACTGTGGTACACTATGGACATTGATGAAAGGAGCTTGGTGATGCTACAACTACAACATATTTCAAAAGTTTATCATACAGCTAATCAAGAGTTTCACGCGCTGAAGGATATCTCGATTCGCTTCCGTGAAAATGAGTTCGTCTCGATTCTCGGGCAATCGGGTTCAGGGAAAACCACCCTATTAAATATCATCGGTGGACTCGACCAATACACATCGGGTGATTTACTCATCCAAGGAAAATCAACAAAGCAATTTAAAGACCGCGATTGGGATAGCTACAGAAACCACACGATCGGATTCGTCTTCCAGTCGTATAATCTTATCGGCCACCAAACGGCACTCTCAAACGTCGAGATTGCGATGACGCTCTCTGGTGTTTCCAAAGCGGAACGCAAGAAACGTGCCATCGAAGCGCTCGAACGCGTTGGATTGAAAGACCATTTATATAAGAAACCAAACCAAATGTCTGGGGGACAAATGCAACGGATTGCGATTGCGCGTGCCCTTGTCAATAATCCAAAAGTCGTTTTAGCCGACGAACCAACAGGAGCGCTCGATTCTGAGACTTCTGTTCAAATCATGGAGTTATTAAAAGACATCGCCAAGGAACGTCTCGTGATCATGGTGACGCATAACCCAGAGCTGGCCAAGACGTACTCCACTCGTATCGTACAAGTATTAGATGGAAATATCTTAAGCGACTCGAATCCATACAAACCAACCGAAGAACCCAAACAAGGGGACATTCAGTTCACGAAGACGAAGATGAGCTTTATGACGGCTCTAGCCCTTTCGTTTAATAACTTATTGACAAAAAAAGGCCGTACCTTCCTGACTGCCTTTGCCGGTTCCATCGGGATTATCGGGATTGCCCTTATCCTGGCCCTCTCGAACGGTGTGAGCGACTACGTGAAGAAGGTGCAAGAAGACACCCTCGTCTCTCTTCCACTGACGATTAGCGAGCAGAACCAAAGCAATCTGCTAGCGACCTCTCCGGATTTAAGCGATAAGCCTTATAAAGACAATAACGAGCTTGGCGTCAATACGGTGTTGACGAATTTATTGAAAAAACAAATCGGGAAAAACGACATCGCGTCCTTCAAGACCTACTTGGACGAACACGCATCTGAAGTCGCAAAACTGACAAAAGACATTCGTTACCAATACAACCTGCAACCCTATATTTACGCTAGTGATACATCTAACGGTATAAAGAGCATTCTTCCGTCGAACATAGCAAGCGAAGTCGACACGACGAACCAAACGATTAAAGGTTACTTGCAAAATATCGACTATTGGAGCCAACTTTCAAGCGACGAGGAGATGCTGAATGCGCAATATGACGTGCTAGAAGGTCGCCTTCCAAAGGATAAATCTGAAATCGTCCTTATCGTCGATGAAGATAACCAAATCAGTGACCTGCTCCTTTATAGCTTACGCATCAAAGATCCTAGCGAATTAAACGATGTGAAGAAACTAGACGAACTTAAATCACAAACGTATCAATATAGTGATTTCATCGGAAAAACATTCAAAGCCGTTGTGAACACGAACCGTTTCGTGAAAGAAAACAACCAATGGATGAATAAAATTGACGACGAAGCTTACATGAAGACGCAAATCGAGAATGGCCTCGAGCTTACAATCGTCGGCGTTCTTCGTCAAAAAGAAGGCACAAGTTCTGGTGTGAACTCTCCCTCTGGCGGTGTGGCTTATACAAGCGCCCTTATCGATTACACTTCTGAGCAAATTCAAAACAGTGATATCGTGAAAGAGCAAGAAGCTAACCCAACCATCAATGTATTTACTGGTAAACCATTTGCCAAAGATCCAAAACCATTCAATTCGGCTGATTTAACCGAAGAAGAAAAAATTCAGTTGGTCAAATTGACGCCTGAACAACAAGCGCAATACATCCAACAATACAACGAAAACTCGGCTGCCACTTACGAGGAAAACCTCGCAAAACTAGGTGTCATCGACAAATCCAAACCAGCTGCCATCGAGTTCTATACCTCTTCGTTCCAACAAAAACAAGAGTTGAAGGACTTCATCAACGCCTATAACACAGCGAAAAAAGACGCCGGCGAAGACGACAAAGTGCTCGCCTACTCCGACGATATTCAAACCATCATGTCTTCGATTACGACAATGGTGGGCGTGATTACAACCGTACTCGTCGGTTTCGTAGCCATCTCGCTCATCGTATCATCGATTATGATTGCGATTATCACGTACATCTCGGTTCTCGAACGTACAAAAGAAATCGGAATCCTACGTGCAATGGGGGCTTCGAAGAAAGACATCCGTCGCATCTTCACGGCCGAAACAGCCATCGAAGGATTTATCTCCGGGGTGCTCGGTATCGCCATTACGCTCCTTGCGACACTTCCAATCAATGCCGTCGTTGCGAAAATGACCAACGTGGAAAATGTGGCACAATTACCATGGGAAGCCGCGCTTATCCTCATCGGTATCTCGATTGTATTAACGATGTTAGCCGGTCTCATCCCTTCACGCATCGCCGCGAAGAAAGATCCAGTCGAATCGCTCCGCAGCGAATAACCACAAAAATTTGAAAAGGTGGATAAAGGCCCAGCCCTTTACCCACCTTTTTTATTGCCTCAATTAACATATTTGTTAATTAACAAATATGTTAATTTCAGAAAGCCGTCTCCCGCACCCCTGGAGTCTCAAAAGCAAAAGACAACTCGACTTTTCAGAACCAATTGTATTAGCACCAATCTCTGCGTAAGGACAGAATTTAATTTTAAACTTATTCAGTGGAACGAAAAAACATCTTCAGATTATATAGTGGTATTTGTAAGGACAAATACCCAATGTGAATTACAGCCGCTAAGAAATTTATTTCCTAGCGGCTGTTTGAAGCTTGGGAACCTGGAGACTACAGGCTCCAGGTGGTATCCTTACATTTACCACTATTAATACATCTGAAGATGTTCTAGTGACACTGAAATAATAGTTTTTATATAAATTCTGCTCTACGTGACCAATCGAGCTAGCTCTGGGAGGCGCAGTTTCTTCTGCAAAAACAAAAAAACAAAAATCCTCTGGACTCTATAGTGGGAACAGTAAAGAAGTGCAAGCAATGTGAATTACCGAGGGTTCGTGATTTATCACTTACCCTCGGTTTGAAGCTTGCTAGGAATTGAGACTTCGGCTCAATCCGGTGCCTTTACTGTCACCACTATGAAGATGTCCAGAGGACTTATTTTGTTTTTTTTAAAGATTAGGCTAGAGAACCCATTGGATCCCATGGGGCTAACACGATTGGTTCGCTGTTGAAAGCGTCGAGTTGCTCTTTTGTAAGCAAGTCTTTTCTGATAACGATTTGGTACGTATACTCATCCATCCACGCATCACTCATCATCCAGAACCCTTCAACCCCAGACTCTTCGCCCCAACTATTTTCCACTTTCCAGCGATTAGGTTTACCATCGACAAGGTTCACCCCTGTTAATACCATCGCGTGTGTCATTAAGCTATCGCCGTATTCAAGACGTTCACCTTTTGTGAGTGAATAGTCGATTCCAGTTAAACCTTTAAGGTCGAAGTTATTGAGCGCAAGACGACCGTTGCTGCGGTTTGAAGATTGACCAACATCGCAACCGAACCAGACAGACTCGCCTTGTTCTAATTGGCGAATCGCTAATTCTTTGAACGTTGCCATATCAAGGTTCAAGTAGCGCACTTGGTTGCCAACGACATTTCCAAGCATGTCAACAGTATATGAACGGTTGAATGGTTTGTCCGTTGTTGGTGAGTTGATGATAGACACGTAATCGTCTAAGTTCAAGCCCACGAATTGTTCGAAGAAGCTTTGTGGCGTCAAATTCAAGTGACGGTGGAATTCCTTATCTTTATCACGATATTCGAAGTCGAATGTTTCTGGCGGAGTTCCAAGAGTCACGCTAAGTAAGTCGTACACTTCTTGCATTAATTGTTTACGCGTTTCATTGATTTCCTCTTCGCTAGCACCTCTTGCCACTAAGTCACGAAGCACTTTTGCGTCTTGGCGAAGTTTTTTATTTAAGTATTTGTTCAAATCGCTTGAAGCCGAGCTTGAAAAACTTTCCGGCATCACACTCTTTGGCACAACCCCATATTTCTTGAACAGTGACACAATCATATCCCATTGCCCACCGTCTTGTTGAGGCGTTTGTAAGAGAAAGGCTACATTGCGGCTTGTCACAGGTTCGCCCGCTGTTTTTAAAATATTTTCATGGAAATAATTAGCCTTTTCGTATTTATCCCAGAAAAATGTATAACTTTGTGAGAGTTCAAATTCTTCGAGCTTGAAGTTATTAAAGAGTCTGTGGCGGAATGTATTGAGCGCCGCAAACATCCAGCAACGACCGGAAGCCTTTTGGTTGGCTACTTTCCCGTGTTCCAAATCAATCGAATACACCGGCTGATTTTCCACAACAGAAGCGACCGTCTCACTAGAACCTTTCAAGCCATTCTTCACCGCAGCATTTTGCGCCACGATACGCTCTGGCTTACTTTGAAAATTTTCTTTATATTGTTTCGTCAATTCCTTTGTTAACGTAAACATCACTTCATCTCCTTTAAGGTTGATACTCTAATGGTACTCCTCTTTCCCCCTATATGCAATATAATAAATCGGTTAAATTCAATAAAAAAGCCTATTTTGCCCCACTCCCTCCAAAATCACCACACTTCTTCCGCTCCTCCCCCTCACTCAGCACACACCGCCAGTGCGCTCCCTTCCTAAGCATTGTCGACAACATGGCAACAATCTATTTAATTAAAACCAAAAAGAATCGCTAAACTTACTCCAATAATGAAGCACATACCCCTGCCGGTCTCTTCCTAAGCATTGGCGATTACATCGTAGCAGTTTATCAAAAAAGGAAAGCATAAAAATATCTTGCGAATCACTACAAACTCGCTGGAATAAAACAAAGATTCCCCCATAAAAGTACGAAAGAGCCCTTCGGATTCTATAGCAATCATCATAGCGAGTGTAATCGATGCGAATTAGTGACTCTGGAAATTTATTTCCTAGAGTCACTTTGAGGCTCGATAGGAGCTGAGACGTAAGACTCAGCCCGTTACAGCTATAATGATTGCTATGAAGATATCCGAAAGGGCTCGAAGTACTTTATAGCACTATTAATGTTTTGTTTTATTCCACCGGAATGAACGAAACATCGCAAGATGTTTTTATGCTTTTACCGGAGTTAAAGCAATGAACTGCTCGATGTTATCGGCAACTTGCGCGAGTGCTTTCTTCCAAAATGCGCTGTCCGTCACATCCACGCCCAACACCTTCGCAGTATCTTCCGCAGAAGTCACCGTTGTCGCACGCAATAACTCTTGATATTTCTCAACGAATCCTTCAGGTTGCTCTTGATAGATGGCATATAAACCTTTAGAGAACAATCCTCCGAATGCGTATGGGAAGTTGTAGAAGCTTAAACCGCTGCTGTAGTAGTGCGGTTTGCAAGCCCACATATATGGATGCATTGCGTCTGGATCTAATCCATCGCCGTATGCTTCTTTTTGCGCATCCAACATTAATTGTTCTAAATCTTTCGAGAACATGAAGCTCTTTTCGCGGTTTTCGAATACTGCTGATTCGAATAAGTAACGTGAGTAGATGTCCACGATGATTTGTGTTGTATCTTGTAATTGTGATTCCAATAACGCTACTTTTTCAGCATCGCTCGCTTCACTAATCACTGTATTCATCACGATATTTTCGTTGAAAGTTGACGCCGTTTCAGCAACAGGCATTGAGTACTCTTGGTTTAATACACGGTGGTTTTCGATGTGTAAACCGTGGTACGCATGTCCTAATTCGTGCGCAATCGTTACAACGTCGCTTAATGAACCAGAGAAGTTTGTTAAGATACGTGATTGTTTGATGAATGGTAGGTTGCTACAGAACGCGCCCCCCACTTTTCCTTTACGTGGTAAGAAGTCGATGTAGTTGTTTTCGTAAGCTTCTTTTGTCATTTGCGCTAAATCTTCTGAGAAGCCTTTGAAGTTTTCTAATAAGAATTCTTTAGACTCTTCGATTGTGAAACGACGTGAGCTTTCTCCGATTGGTGCAAATAAGTCGTAGAATGGTAATCCATTTTCATGACCTAAGAGAGAAGCTTTATGTTTTAAGTAAGCGCGGAATTGTGGTAAATATTCGCGAATCGCTTCAAGAAGGGCATCCAATGTTTTACGAGACATACGAGATGCTTCTAATGTTTGCGCAAGTGGAGATTCGAAACCACGTAAGCTTGTTTCTGTTAATACTTGTTGTTTAATATTGTTTAAGGCAAATGCGATTGGTTCTTTGATGGTATCGTACATCTTCAATTCTGTTTCGTACGCTTCTTTACGAACCGCTGCATCCGCATCATAAGCCATATTACGAATTTCGCTAAGCGTTACTTTTTCGCCTTTAAATTCGCCTTCAACACCTGAAGTCATCGCTTCGAAAAGTTGTTCCCAACCGTCTCCACCGCTGATAGAGAATTTCGCAATCACATCTTCTAATTCATCAGATAATAGATGTTTGTATTGTTGTTTTGCTTCTGCAAAGTAGAATTCGTAGTCTTTTAGATTTTCGTCGGCTGTGATATCTGTTTCCACGCTTCCGATAAATTTGTAGCCTTTTGTATACGCACTGTTTAACGCAGCATACGCATTACCGAATAATGTACGGTATTTATTCGCTGTTTCGTCTGTTGTGTTCGCAGTTAATGTTAAATTAATGTAGTTTCCAAGACGGCTGCTTAAGACGCTGAACTCTTCTAAGGCCGCAATTGCCGCTTTGATGGATTCTAAGTCATCTTCGAGCGTTAAGCCGTTGAATACCTCTCTAAAGTTTGAAAAACGTTCAAAGTCACGTTGAAACTCTTCACTTTCAAATGAAGGGTAAATTTCTTTTAATGACCATTCTGTTGACATTTCGTATCCCCCTTATATTGACTATATGTCCTATTCTACCGAATTTCTTTATAAAATCATAGTATAAGAACCTTTATTCTCTAGGCAACAACGTGTATACTTAAGAGGCAAACACTTTTCAAAAAAGGAGTTCTTATGAAAAAGACTTGGAAAGAATTGTTCCCGGATGCTCTTCTTGGAGAAAACGGTCAAGACACTGTTCCTGTAACGTTGAACGGTGAAGTGATTTATCTCTTAGAATCGAGCTTAACTGAGCGCGAACGATTCCTCATCGATACTTTAAATACACAACCGACAAAATCTTCAATCCCAACGCATCCTTGGCTAGCGTACTTAGAAGGAAAAGGCGCATTGCCCACTCCAACAGCGTATATCCAATGCGTAAACTTGGCGGTATTTCCTAAGCAAGAAGGCGTCTTTCAAGAAAAAGACTGGTTGGAGTTCGTCGAGAACTTAACGGTTGGGACCCTTGCCGTCTTCAAAAACTTCCGCCATCACTACACGCTGGTAGTGAACCCAGAAGTCGCAACATCGCTAGCCAGCACACTCTTTGAAGTACAATCCGCGATTGAAGATGACTTTGCCGTGGAATTACAACTCTTTATCGGGAACCGCTGGGCAACATCAAGCCCTGTGCCGCTTCTTTATCAAGCCGAAAAAGCGCTCTTCGTGGAATACTTAATGCATTCACACAAGCGCTCGAGTTTGGAATTTGCACCAGTGATGTTATGGGCGATTGCCAACGCTTTAGTCGATATCGCACCGATTGCCGACGAGTTGATTCTTTTATTAAGCGAAGACGACGTAAAAGAACTGATTGAAGCGCTCTGGGACGCTCATGGAAATGTCTCAAAAGCGAGTCAAAAACTCTTCTTACACCGTAATACTTTGCAATATCGCATCGATCGTTTTGCGGAACAAACAGGGCTGAACGTCAAAGACATGAACGACCTCACACTCTGCCACCTACTCTTACAAAAACAAAGTTATTAAAAAATAGCCACTTCTATGAACTCATAGAAGTGGCTATTTTCGTTATAGTGTTAAGCTTTCACCGCAACTTTTTTAGGAGCGACTTTTGTTTCTTTAATCGTCACTTTTCCTTTTTGAGAACC
This sequence comes from uncultured Streptococcus sp., assembly GCA_963552295.1. Classification (GTDB taxonomy): domain Bacteria; phylum Bacillota; class Bacilli; order Lactobacillales; family Aerococcaceae; genus Granulicatella. The sequence goes on from CAUVJW010000033.1 coordinate 11,889, forward strand.
GATTGTCACTTTTTGACCGAAGCGAATTTCTCCACTGAGGAGCGCTTCACTAAGTGGGTCTTCGATTTTCTTTTGAATCGCGCGACGAATTGGACGTGCCCCGTATTCTGGGTCGAATCCTTCTTCTGCGATAAGGTCAATAACACCTGAAGTGAATTTCAATTCGATATTGAGTTCCGAAAGACGAGTCTTAATGTCTTTTGTCATCAATTGAACGATTTGACGTAATTCCGGTTTCGTCAATTTATGGAAGACGATAATTTCATCGATACGGTTCAATAGCTCTGGACGGAACGCATTCTTCAATTCTTCGCGGATACGTTTTTCCATTGCAGTATGGTCGTGTTGTACGGTTTTTGCACCGAATCCAACTGCTTTTTCATCTCTAAGAGCCGTTGCCCCAAGGTTTGACGTCATGATTAGAATCGTATTTCTGAAGTCGACTTTACGTCCTTTCGAATCTGTCAGATGGCCATCGTCTAAGACTTGCAACAGAATGTTAAATACATCCGGATGAGCTTTTTCGATTTCATCTAACAGAATCACAGAGTAAGGTTTATTACGAATCTTCTCTGTTAATTGTCCGCCTTCATCAAATCCAACGTATCCTGGAGGTGAACCGACTAAACGGCTAACCGCGTGTTTCTCCA
>CAUVJW010000034.1:0-11596 GCA_963552295.1 uncultured Streptococcus sp.
TGGCTAGTAAAGAAATTATTGAAAAAGCAAAAGAAGTAGGTATTTCATACAATAGCCATATGTCTACTATGGAAGAAGCTGAAATCTCAAAAATTAAAGGAGCTTGGAATTCTAAGCCAGCTGCTAAACCAGCACCAAAAGCTGAGAAGAAAGAAGCAAAACCTGCTCCAAAACAAGAAGTGAAAAAAGCTGAACCTAAAAAAGAAGTAGAAAAAGGTCACGCTCCTAAGAAAGAATTTACAAAGAGAGAAGACCACAGTCCAAAACAAGGACAACACAAACAAAATCAAGAACGTAACCATTCTCAAAATCAAAGACGTCATGAACAAAACGATAAGAGAAATCAAGAACGTCCAAACCAAAAGCAACAAAATGCGAATGGTAACCGTCCTTCATTTAAGAAAGAACCAGCACGCAATGAAGCTCGTTCAAACCAACAAGGACAAGTAGAACGTCCACGTAACAATCAAAAACAAAACAACAATAACGATCGTTTCGAATCACCAAGAAACAATCGCAATAACGATAGAAGAAACCAACAACGTTTTAACGATTTTAACAATGATGGTTTTGGTAAGAAGAACCGTAACCAAAAAGGTAAAAAAGGAAATCGTCGTGAAGAACAAAAAGCGAAGCCAGCTGTTCCAGCACGTAAATTCCACGAATTACCAGAAGTATTAGTATATACAGATGGAATGACTGTTGCTGAATTAGCGAAGAAAATCAAACGTGAACCAGCAGAAATTATCAAAAAATTATTCCTATTAGGAGTAATGGCGACATTAAACCAAGGTCTATCTAAAGACGCGATTGAATTATTAGCAGCAGACTACGGTATGGATGCAGAAGAAAAAATCGAAAAAGATATTTCTGATTTAGATGTATACTTTGAAGAAGCAGCTGCTGAAAGCGAAGAAAGCACAGTACGTCCTCCAGTTGTAACAATCATGGGACACGTTGACCATGGTAAAACAACATTGCTTGACCAATTACGTAACTCTTCAGTTGTAGCGGGTGAAGCAGGTGGTATCACTCAACATATCGGTGCGTACCAAATCAAAATCGATGGCAAACCAATTACATTCTTAGATACTCCAGGACACGCGGCCTTCACAACAATGCGTGCGCGTGGTGCGGACATCACTGATATTACAGTTATCGTAGTAGCAGCCGATGACGGTGTAATGCCACAAACAATCGAAGCGATTAACCATGCGAAAGCGGCAGATGTTCCAATTATTGTTGCTGTAAACAAAATTGATAAACCAGCAGCAAACCCTGGACGTGTAATGCAAGAACTTTCAGATTTAGGACTTGTTCCAGAAGCATGGGGTGGGGACACAATCTTCGTTGAAATTTCAGCGAAATTCAACCAAAACATTGAAGAATTATTAGAAATGATTCTTTTAGTAGCTGAAGTTCAAGAATTAAAAGCAAACCCTAACCGTTTAGCTTTAGGTACCGTAATCGAAGCTCGTTTAGATAAAACAAAAGGACCTATCGCAACATTATTAGTTCAAGAAGGAACTCTTAAGGTTGGGGACCCAATCGTTGTAGGGAACACATTTGGACGTGTCCGTGTAATGGTGAATGACCAAGGACGTCGTGTGAAAACTGCTTTGCCAGCGACTCCAGTTGAGATCACTGGTCTTAACGCTTCACCTCAAGCCGGTGACCGCTTCGTAGTATTCGAAGACGAGAAAACTGCTCGTGCAGCCGGTGAAGAACGTGCAAAACGTGCTTTAATCGAACAACGTAACGCTTCAAGCCGTATCACATTAGATAACTTATTCTCTACATTAAAAGAAGGAGAATTGAAAGAAGTTAACGTTATTATCAAGGCTGACGTACAAGGTTCTGTAGAAGCATTAGCATCAAGCTTACAAAAGATTGAAGTTGAAGGCGTACGCGTGAAGATTATCCATACAGCTGTAGGGGCAATCAACGAGAGCGATATTACTCTTGCAACAGCAAGTAACGCAATCATCATCGGATTTAACGTAAGACCTACGCCACAAGCAAAAATTCAAGCGGAATCTGATCAAGTAGATATTCGCTTACACCGTATCATCTATAAAGTTATCGACGAAATCGAAACAGCGATGAAAGGTATGTTAGATCCAGAATTCGAAGAGAAAATTACGGGTCAAGCAATCGTTCGTGAAACATATACTGTATCTAAACTTGGAACAATTGCTGGTTCATACGTTTTAGAAGGTGTTGTTAAACGCTCAAGCTCAGTGCGTTTAATCCGTGATAACATTGTTATTTACGAAGGCGAATTAGCAAGCTTGAAACGATTCAAAGACGATGCTAAAGAAGTTAAACTTGGCTTCGAGTGCGGTATCATGATTGAAGGCTACAACGACATTAAAGTAGACGACATCATCGAAGCATACGAAATGGTTGAGATTAAAAGAAAATAGTGCGAGAAAATACGGGTTGAATCGAACCGTTGGACCGGAACACCGTAAACGACTAGGATAGTCGTGCGTATGTTTCGGGAAACGCACGTCGATTCAGTATTTTCAAGCCGTTATAAAATAGTGCGAGACCGACTGCCTATATTTCGCGCGAAAATACGGTTTGAATCGACCAAATTGAAGAAGAAATTTATGATTTAACTAGAACGAAGAGGGACTGATTGCAGTGCCTCTTTCGTTGGAAAGGAGACAAAATGGCAAACTTTAGAGTGGGACGTGTGTCACAAGAAATCTTACGTGAAGTAAATGATATCTTATCTAAAAAAGTGCGTGACCCACGTGTACAAGAAATTACAATTACTGAAGTAGAAGTGACTGGTGATTTGCAAATTGCTACTATCTACTACACAACACTTCAAAAACTAGCGAGTGAACGTCAAGCGACTGAACGCGGCTTAGAAAAATCAAAAGGCCTAATCCGTCGTGAATTAGGTAAACGCCTATCATTGTACAAAACTCCAGAATTAATTTTTAAACGCGATGAATCAGTGGATTACGGAAACCATATTGATGAGCTTTTAAAATCAATTCATGAAGAAGATGAACAAAGATAATGTCTTAAAGGGCAAAAGGACATCAAACAGAAACAACTCTTTTGCCTTTTTAGTAAAAAATTACCATATATGGTAATTTTCGTGTGTATTAAAAAAGCCAGAAGAGGTGTTTTATGATTGATGCAAATAATACATGGGTATTGTGGTCGATTATCGTTGGGATTGCGACTATCAGTATCTTTTTAGAAAATCGATATAAATGGGCTGCAAAAATCAGTGGAGCGATTATCGGTCTATTAATGGCAGCAACATTGAGTAATTTAGGTGTTATTCCTACAGATTCACCTGTATACGATCAAGTTTGGGGAGTGGTTGTTCCATTAGCGATTCCGATGCTCTTATTCCAATGTGATTTGAAACAAATTTGGAAAGAGAGCGGGAGATTGCTTGCTATCTTCCTCATTAGTTCTGTAGGGACTGTACTTGGGGCAGTATTAGGATATTTAGCCTTGTCTAAAGCAATCCCTGTACTAAACCATATCGCTGGAATGATGGTCGGAAGTTATATTGGTGGTGGAGTTAACTTTGTAGCTGTTTCATCCGCTTTTGAAATTCCAAAAGAACTCATTTCAGCTGCAACAGTTGCCGATAACTTGTTAATGGTATTCTATTTCTTAATTTTACTGATGATTCCTTCGATTGGATTCTTCAAGAAACATTTCAAATTTGCGTTTACAGAAGGTGTGAAAGAGGAAGAAGAAAAAGCTTATGGCAAAGACACTGTAATTACTGTTCAAGATGTGGCTTTTGTTTTCGCCATTTCTGTTGTTATCGTAACAGTTAGCTTTACATTATCTGAAATTATTTCAGGTCTAGGTGATAACAGTCTTATTCAATTAGTTTCGAATAAATATTTAATTCTAACAACATTAACAGTAGCGTGCTCAACGATTTTTGCAAAATACTTCAAGAAGATTAGTGGGGCAAACGAAATTGGAACATTCTTGATTTACTTATTCTTCGTGGTAATCGGAATACCTGCTTCAATCGGAGCTATCATTGAAAAGTCACCATTGTTATTAGTGTTCTGTGCTATCATGGTTTTTGTGAACATGTCAGTGACATTTGCTGGTGCAAAAATCTTCGGATTCACAGTGGAAGAAGCCATTCTTGCTTCAAACGCGAATATTGGTGGACCAACAACAGCTGCAGCGATGGCTATTTCTAAAGGATGGCATCGATTCGTGGCACCTACAATGCTTGTAGGAACATTAGGTTATATCATCGGTACTTATGTAGGTATCTTTATTGGACAAATCTTAAACTAACAAAAAAGCAACTAATTCTGAAAGCCAGAGTTAGTTGCTTTATTTTTATTTATTTTCTAAGTAAGTAATCGCCATTGCATCAACGCCTGTGTGGCTCATGATGATTGGTGAAGTTGTTACAATTGTGAGTGGCACATCAGGGAAGAGTTCACGCACACGAGCAATATTTCCTTCGTTAAAGTCACTTAATCCTGCATGCATAATTCCGATTTCTTGAATGCCATTCGGAGCGGCTTTCATCTGTTCAAAAATTTCGTCGTATTTCTTTTGAAGTGATTTTAGACCGCGTCCTTTTTGGATAATTTCAATCTTGCCATTAATGACTTGAAGGAATAATTTAATGTTTAATAAGTTTGAGAACATACCCATTACTTGGCTAATACGACCACCTTTGATTAAGTTGTCTAAGTTAACAACTGTTAAATAAAGAGTAGTGCGTTTCTTAGCATCTTCAACAATCTCAAGAATTTCTTCAACGGACTTGCCTTCTTGTGCTGCTTGTGCTGCCTCCTTAACAATCATTCCCATAGATCTAGAAGTAAAGTCTGAATCGACAACAGTGACATTTGTTTCTGTGATGTCAGCTGCTTGACGAGCAGCATCAACAGTACCACTAATAGAACGCATCATCTGAATTGAAATAACGGAATCTCCGTTTTTACCAAGTTCATCATATACTTCTACGAAACGTCCAATAGAAGGTTGTGCTGTTTTAGGTAATTCAGCACTTTCAATCATTTTTTGTTTAAATTCATCTTTTGTAATTGTTACTCCATCGATATAATTTTCATCATCGATTGAGATATTCATTGGAACGATAGAGATTTCAAATTGTTTAACTTCTTCTTCAGTTAAGTCTGCTGTTGAGTCCGTTACAATATATACTCTTGACATTAAAGTCACTCCTATCAAATAAGTTTACTTATCTATAATACCATATTTTCCGCCTAAAAAGCTATATTCATAATCTATGTGGAAAAGTGCGAATTATGATACAATAGGTTAGCAAATGTAAAGTCTGAAAGGATGAATGGGATGGACGGAATCCTTCCGTTATGGAAAGAGAAAGGCATGACGTCGTTCGACTGTGTCTATAAGGTTAGAAAGTTATTAAAAACAAAAAAAGTCGGGCATTCTGGTACGCTGGATCCTGAAGTGAATGGAGTGTTACCAATTTGTGTTGGTAAAGCGACTAAGGTTGTTGAGAATCTTCATGAAGCCAACAAAATCTACCAGGGAGAAATTACATTAGGCTTCTCAACTGAGACAGAGGATGCACATGGAAAAGTTGTTTCAACAACACCTATCGAAACGCTGTTTTCAGTGCAAGAGATTGATGAAAAGATGCAAAATTTTATTGGAGAGATTACTCAGATTCCACCGATGTATTCTGCTGTAAAAGTGAACGGAAAACGTCTTTATGAATACGCAAGAGCAGGAGAAGAAGTGGAGCGTCCTGTTAGAAAGGCGACCATCTATGACTTCAAACGTATTTCAGAACCAGTTTATAATGGTGAAACGAAGACACAATCATGGAAGTTTGAAGTGAGTTGCAGCAAAGGGACTTATGTACGCACACTTTCTGTCGATTTAGGAAAAGCATTGGGTGTAGAAGCGCATATGTCGCAACTAACACGTGTGAAAAGTGGTCCTTTCCACTCTGACGATTGCATTACATTAGAACAACTAAACGAGCTTGCTCAAAATGATAAAGCTCAAGAAGCCTTAAAACCAGTTGATTTAGTATTTGAAGACTATCCTCGAATCGACTTAACTGAAGATGAATATATTCGATTTAAAAATGGTGCAATTTTATCTCAAGCTGAATTTCCTCAGATTTTCGCACCGACTGCTTGTTATTATGAAGACCAACTCATATCAATTTACGGTCCTCATCCAACGAAAAAAAGCTTATTAAAACCAATTAAAATGTTTTAGAAAGGAGAGAAGAATGCAAACGATTGAGTTAACACACCCTTACAAAAAAGAGTGTATACTTCAGGAACCGATTGTCCTTGCTTTAGGATTCTTTGATGGGATTCATTTAGGACACCAAGAAGTAATTACAACGGCGAAAAAAGTTGCCCAGGAACGCGGCTTTAAAGTAGCAGTGATGTCTTTTAATCAACATCCATCTGTTATTTTCCAAAACGTCGATCCTGAAAGCATTCAATATGTCTCGCCGCTAGAACGTAAGAAGGAATTATTAGAAAATCTTGGTGTAGATATTTTCTATTTAGTGGATTTCACAAGAGAATTTGGGGCACTTACACCGCAAGAATTTGTCGATCAATACATTGTGGATTTAAATGCGAAAGTCATTGTAGCTGGGTTTGATTACACGTACGGCAAGAGAGACATTGCGAATATGGAATTATTACCGAAGTACGCTTCGAATCGATTCGAGATTATTACAATTGATGAGCAAAAGAACGATAGCGGAAAGATAAGTTCGACAGCAGTTCGAGATTTATTGCTACAAGGTGATATCGAACAAGCAAACGACTTGTTAGGATACGACTACATCATGGATGGAGTTGTTGTTCACGGCTTTGGACGAGGTAGTAGAATGCTTGGATTTCCAACTGCCAATATCGAAGTTTCTAACGATACTTTCCTCCTTAAAAACGGAGTGTATGTTGTTGAAATGTTTGTGGAAGGTAAATGGATTCCTGGTATGGCATCGATAGGAATTAATCCAACTTTTGATGATGTTCATAAGGTAACAATTGAAGTGAATTTACTCGATTTTGACAAAGATATTTATCACCTTCCTGTTCGTGTGAAATGGTTAAAATATTTAAGACCAGAATTGAAATTTGACGGAATCGATGCGTTAATCGCTCAATTAAAACAAGACGAACAAGATACAAGAGATTATTTTAAAACAAAGAGAGGTTGATTCTCGATGTGGTATTTAAAGAACTATGATGAACTAACGAAGGAAGAGATTGTTGCGATTTACAAAGCCAGAATCGAAACCTTTATTGTCGGCCAGGTTTTGAATTATCAAGAAATTGACGATACGGATAAAAAATCTTGGCATTTATTTGAGATGAATGATACTGGAGAAGTGATTTCTTATTTACGCATTATTCCTGAAAAAGAGAAAGTCCTTCTTGGTCGAGTATTAATAGATAATAGATACCGAGGCAAAGGAAAAGGTCGTGCATTGTTAGAACGCGCTAAAGAAGTATGCAAAGAGTGGTTTGTGGATACTGTCATTGAAGTCCATGCACAAGCGCATTTAGTAAAATTATATGAATCACTTGGATTTGAAGTAGTTTCAGAGCCGTATGATATTGTTGGAATCACTCATGTTACTATGGAGTTGTATTAGGAGGAAATCATGATTACACGTTACACACGTCCAGAAATGGCAAAAATTTGGTCTGATGAAAATCGTTATGATTGTTGGCTCGAAGTCGAAATCTTAGCCGATGAAGCTTGGGCAGAATTAGGAGAAATCCCTAAGGAAGATGTAGAAAAGATTCGGAAAAACGCAAAATTCACAGTTGAACGTATTTTAGAAATCGAAGAAGAAACTAGACATGACGTTGTTGCGTTTACGAGATGTGTTTCTGAAAGTCTTGGAGAAGAAAAGAAATGGGTTCATTACGGATTAACAAGTACAGACGTTGTGGATACCGCTTATGGCTATCAGTTGAAACAGGCCAATGACATTTTACGTAAAGACTTAGCAGACTTCCTAGAAATCATTAAAGAAAAAGCATTAGCCTATAAAGATACAGTGTGTATGGGTAGAACGCATGGAGTTCACGCAGAACCAACGACTTTCGGTTTAAAATTGGCTCTGTGGTATTCAGAAATGAAACGCAATATCGAACGTTTCGAACGCGCAGCACAAGGTGTTGAAGCTGGTAAAATTAGTGGCGCTGTTGGAACCTTTGCGAATATTTCCCCAGAAGTAGAAGCATATGTGTGCAAAAAACTTGGAATTCGTCCTCAAGAAATCTCTACACAGATCTTGTCTCGTGATTTACATGCAGATTACATTTCTACTATTGCATTAATCGCGACGAGTATTGAGAAATTTGCAACAGAAATCCGTGGACTTCAAAAATCTGAAACACGTGAAGTAGAAGAGTTCTTTGCAAAAGGCCAAAAAGGATCTTCAGCAATGCCACATAAACGTAATCCAATCGGATCTGAAAATATGGCAGGACTTGCTCGTGTCATCAGAGGACATATGGTCACAGCGTATGAGAACGTGAACCTATGGCATGAACGTGATATTTCGCATTCTTCAGCTGAACGTATTATTATTCCAGATAGCACGATTCTATTGAATTATATGCTTCGTCGTTTCGGTAATATCGTTAAAAACTTGACGGTGTTCCCAGAAAATATGTTACGCAATATGGATGCCACATTTGGACTTATCTATAGCCAACGTGTGTTATTAAAACTGATCGACAAAGGAATGAGTCGTGAAAAAGCTTATGATTTAGTGCAACCATGTACAGCAAAATCTTGGGACGAAAAACTTCCATTCCGGGCTGTTTTAGAAGAACAACCAGAAATTACAGCTACTCTAAGTAAAGAAGATTTAGATGATGCGTTTGATTATCACTATCATATTAAGAATGTAGATTTAATTTTTAAACGCGTTGGAATCTTATAATTTTGAAAAACATGCTGAAAAGAGTGCATTTTCAATAAAAATATGGTATAAATAGAAAGTAAAATTTAACAAAAGGAGTCAGAAAATGATTAACGTAAGTGATTTAAAAGCTGGAATGACATTCATTCTTGATGGAAAATTAATTAAAGTGTTGGAAATCAGCCACCACAAACCAGGTAAAGGTAACACTGTAATGCGTATGAAAATCCGTGACGTTCGTAACGGTTCAACAGTAGATACAACAATGCGTCCTGATGAGAAAGTAGAACGTGCACACATCGATACAAAAGATGTTCAATACTTATACAGCCAAGATGGCGTTGGAGTATTCATGGACTTAGAAACATACGAACAATACGAAATTCCTGAAGAAACAATCGAACAAGAATTAAAATACATCCTAGAAAACATGGAAGTTAAAATCCAATTCTACGGTTCAGAAGTAATTGGGGTTTCATTACCATCAACAGTTGTATTGCAAGTTACTGAAACTCAACCATCAATTAAAGGGGCTACAGTTACAGGTTCTGGTAAACCAGCAACAATGGAAACAGGTTTAGTAGTTAACGTTCCAGACTTCATTGAAGCAGGAGAATACTTAGAAGTTAACACTGCAGAAGGTACATACGTACGTCGTGCAACTAAATAATGATTTATTGAATCAAGGATGAGCCAAGCGTTCATCCTTGTTTTTTATAAAGGAGAAATGTGTATGCGGATAGCTGTGATGGCAGGAACACCTATGGACACGAAGTTAGGCGTTGATTTATTAAAGGAAAATGGATTCGATCAAACGATTTCTGTTCCGATTTCTAAAAATCCGGTCGAACAAACGACTTTTCAAGCGTTAGAAGACGAAGAAAGAGAACGATATATTAGAAGTGTGATTGACGGGCTGAAAAACGACATTGACGCTGTATTTGTGTATTGTAACTCACTAAGTTCAGTTGTGAATTTCGATTCCTTGCAAGAAGAATATAGACTTCCTATGATCACTCCGATGCAAATGTATCGTTCACTAGGCGTCGAACATGATTATTTAGCAGTAATGGCAGCGAATTCTCATGGATTAACAGGAGTAGAAAATAACTTATATATTGCAAACCCAAATTTGAAAGTGTTTGGAGTGACGATGCTAGAATTGGTTAAAGCGATTGAAACAGGGAAACCACAAGAGGAGATTATTAAGCAATTCGACTTCCATAGTTTATTCCATTATTTTGAAAGTACAGAAATCGAAGCTGTTGTACTAGGGTGTACGCATTTCCCATATGTAAAGACAGAATTAGAGCAACTCTCAAGGATTCCTATTATTGATGTGGGTGTCTATATGATCGACCGCTTGAAAAGTCATATTCAGGAGGGAAATTTATGATTTCAATTGAAAAGATGGGTTATTTCTTTCGTTATGACAAAGTGAAATATAAAAATCCCGTAAAGTTTCCTGAAATTGCAGAAGAAATGGAACAGTTGAAGAAAGCTGGCCAAGATGCAAGAGGGGAATTCACGAAGTTAACAGAAGTGTTTCAGAAGAACTTTAAGTCATTTCGCATGGACCGAGTTAGTCAATGGATGAATCAAGCCCAAGTGGCAAGACCCGCTTTTTGGAGATACTTTATCGAAGAGGGGCAAGATGAAGGAAATCCATCCTTTGCATTACGTTTGTTTTATAATGACGATGAACTAGGCGTATATGTAGAATTGAGTTTTATCGAACGCAAAATGAATGAACACTCACTAAGGTTACAAAATAAAGTACTAAACTGTGAACCTAATCGTAACATTTTATATGTAGCATCTGATTTTCAAAAGAATGCAACAGCTTATGAAGGAAACGTATCTAATAGAGATGAACTAATAAAAGCTGTCAAAGAAGGAGAAATCCGTAAAGTCATTTTAAGAAGGCCAGTATTTCTTGAAAGTACCAAAGATGGAATTGAAGAAGAACTTACGGACGCATTGAAGGAATTAATTCCGTTTTATGAAACCATTTCTATGAATGAAGTAAATTAAAAGAGGTAGATATTAAATCTACCTCTTTTTGAATTTAAATTTTTATGCTGGAGAAGGAGTTCCTGGTTTAACCGTTACTTCTTCTTCTGATTCCGTTTGTTCTTCCTCAGTTGTTTCTTCTGTAGTTTCCTCAGTGGTTGTTTCACCAGTTGTTGGACCTTCAGTAGTAGGTGTCTCTGTTGTAGGTATTTCAGTTGTTGTTACTTTAGTTGTTCCGCTTTCAGTAGTGACTGTTGTTGTTTCATCACCTTTAACAATGATATACCCAACATATTCATAACAATCAATTTCATCAATAGTAATTTCTTCTAATTGTGAAATAGAGACTACTTTAGTTTCACCGTTTAAAGTTACTTGAGAAGCGTCTACAGATCCAACAAGGATGCTACCAGCACCGATTACAAATAAAATAGTAACTAACTTTTTACCTTTATTTGATTTTAATAGAGCATAGGCTGCGCCTAAGACCAGGATTCCTGCACCAAGTGTCACTAAACCTGTTGATGTTCCAGTGTTTGGAAGAGAAGGGGTATCAACTAGACATCCCACCTTTTTGTAAATCAATTTTACAGAAGTAGTAGAGTTAACTTCTCCCAAAGGTTTCCCAGAAATGATTAATTCTTTTTCAGAATT
>CAUVJW010000035.1:0-11491 GCA_963552295.1 uncultured Streptococcus sp.
CAACGATTATTCATGAGCAAAATAGTTTAGCCGGTATTACGAATAAATTCTTAGCACGTAAAGTTTCTAAAATTGCGATTTGCTTCGATGCTGTTCGTAAAGACTTTGCAAAATACGCAGATAAAGTGGTTATGACAGGAAATCCTCGTGGGCAAGAGTTAGCCAATGCCCAAAAAGATGATTCTTACTTAGCGTCTATTGGTATTCAAAAAGAAAAACCAATCGTATTGATTTTCGGTGGAAGTCGTGGGTCGCTTCGCATGAACGAATCATTTATCGAAGCACTTGAAGAATTCGAGAAAAAAGATTATCAAGTAGTCATGGTCACTGGACAAGTGCATTATGACAAAATCAACAATCTCATTACAAGTTTGAAAAAACCATTGCAAAATATCACAGTTTTACCATATATTAATAATATGGTGCAAATGTTCCAAAACACAGACCTCGTTGTTTGCAGAAGTGGAGCAACTACATTGATTGAATTAACAGCACTTGGCTTGCCAAGTATTTTAATTCCAAGTCCGTATGTAACTGAAAATCACCAAGAAGCAAATGCGATGTCACTTGTAGAACGTGACGCCGCAACGATGATTTTAGAAAAAGACTTAAACGGTGAAAGTTTAGTCACTGAAATCGATCGTATTATGAACGATGAAGCCAAACGTAAAGAAATGGCTGAAAATTCAAAGGCATTGGGAATTACAGATGCGTCAAGTCGACTTGAAACAATTATTCATTCTCTAGTGAAATAAGGATTAAGGAGGAGAATATGTTTAATCGAAAGAAACCACAACAAACTCCTCCACGTGAACTAACACCTTGGGAGTTAGCACAACAAAATTCTCCAAGAGTAGAGCAAACTGTTCCTGAAGAACCTGTAAAAAAGGTGAAAAAGAAAAAGGAACCAAAGCCTAAAAAGACGAAACCAAAGTCACAAGGTATTACGAATGCAACACTCTTAAAAGGGATTTTTATTGTTTGTGCGGGATGGAGTATTTACTTTATTTCACCACTTTCGAAAGTGTCTGATATTGAAGTTGTCGGATTGAATCAAGTTCCAGTGGAATTGGTCCAAGAAAACGACGGTATCACCAAGGGACAAAGCATATGGACAATTTTAGCGAATCGTTACCGTACAGCTAACTTGTTAAAAAATGCTAGTCCAAAAATTAAGGATGCTTCCGTACAATTAGTGGCATGGAATAAAATGCGTTTGAATATTGAAGAAAATCCAGCGGTGGGCTATTACCAAAGCGATGATAAGCACTATGAGCTTTTAGCAGATGGTCAAATCATTGAAGTAGAGGCCGATGCAACGCCGAAGGATTATCCATTATTGTATATGTTTACAGATGACTCGCAATATCAAGCACTCGCAAAACAACTGGAGAAAGTTCCAGCAAGTGTGATTCGTGAAATCGTAGAGATTCAGTATCCAAACGATACAAAAAATCACCAAAAGATTTATCTGAAGATGAAAGACGGCAATCGAGTGATCGGAAATCTGAAAGATATTGGAGATAAATTAGGGTATTATCCATCAATTACGAAACAATTGAATGGGAAAAAAGGAACTGTGGATATGGAAGTGGGAATCTATTTCACACCAGATACGACAGTTCAATAAAAAAGTCTTAAAACTCGCTCATATGTTTTTTTAAGTGGACAAAATTATGTTAAAATATAGGGAGTATCACTTATCAATAAACTTAAAAAAATGAAATAGAAATGAATCGTATAGGAGGTTTCAATAAACGTGAAAAATCAGGGAATTTATGTGAGTTTAGATATTGGAACCACTTCAATAAAGGTTGTAGTAGCTGAATATGTCAGAGGGCAATTAAATATTATTGGAGTCGGCAATGAAAAATCAGAAGGATTAAGCCGTGGAGTCATCGTTGATATTGACGAAACAGTTGAATCTATTCGCAAAGCAGTTCGTCAAGCAGAACAAAAATCAAACATCCAAATCAAAGATGTTATCGTTGGGATTCCAAGTAATCAAATCTCAATTGAACCTTGCCACGGTATGATTGCCGTATCAAGTGAAAATAGAGAGATTACAGATGTGGATGTGTACAACGTTATTTCCGCAGCGAAAGTTCGTTCAGTAGCACCTGAGCGTGAAATTATTTCTGTGATTCCAGAAGAATTTATCGTAGATGGATTTGATGGAATTAAAGACCCACGCGGAATGATTGGTGTTCGTCTTGAATTGTTTGCGAGCATGATTACCGGTCCTAAGACGATTGTACATAACATTAAACGTTGTATTGACAAAGCTGGCTTAAACATCGAAGAAATGGTGATTCAACCATTAGCGATTAGCCAAGTAGCATTAACACCAGGAGAAAGAGAATTTGGTACAGTCCTTATCGATATGGGTGGCGGACAAACAAGTGCTTCAGTAATGCACGATAACCAATTGAAATTCTCATTCGTGGATCAAGAAGGTGGAGATTTCGTATCGAAAGATATCTCAATCATCTTGAATGCAAGCTTTGAAAATGCAGAACGTATTAAACGTGAATACGGATATGCAATTTCATCTGAAACTAGTGCGGATGAATTCTTCCCAGTAGAAACAATTGGTAAGAAAGATCCAGTTAAAGTAGATGAACATTACTTATCAGAAATCATCGAAGCACGTGTGGTTCAAACGTTTGAAACTGTAAAACGTGCATTAGACCAAGTGGAAGCTTTAAAACTTCCAGGAGGAATCGTGTTAACAGGTGGAGCTTCTTCATTAGCAGGAGTTCAAGAGTTAGCACAAGAAATCTTCGGAGTTCAAGTGAAAACTTATATTCCAGAACAAATGGGTATGAGAAATCCTATTTACGCAACAAGTATGGGGTTAATCAAATACGCTGCAAGCTTAGATGATGTTCACCGTATTGCTCAAAAGGGTAAACCGGTAACAGAACCTCGCCCAGTACAAAGCACTCCACAAAGTGCTCCTGTACAAGTGCAACCAACGGCTCCTGTTCAACAACCACAAGAGTATGAACAAGAACCAACTGGTGAAGAACAAGGGTTTGGAGCGAAAGTGAAGAACTTCTTTAAAATGTTTATTGACGAAAATTAAGATGAGAACCAAGGAGGAAATATAATGGATTTCGAATTCGATACAAATTTAGATGGCGCAGTCATTAAAGTCATTGGTGTTGGTGGTGCTGGTAACAACGCTGTTAACCGTATGATTTCAGAAGGAGTACAAGGTGTAGAGTTCATCGTAGCCAACACAGATACTCAAGCATTAAGAAACTCAGAAGCAGAAACTAAAATTCAATTAGGACCAAAACTTACTAAAGGATTAGGTGCAGGTTCATTACCTGAAATCGGTCTTAAAGCAGCTGAAGAAAGTGAAGAACAAATTCGCGAAGCTTTAGTTGGAGCAGACTTAATCTTCGTTACTGCTGGTATGGGTGGCGGTACTGGTACAGGTGCTGCACCAGTTGTTGCTCGTATTGCTAAAGAATTAGGTGCATTAACAGTGGGTGTTGTTACACGTCCATTTAGCTTCGAAGGACCTAAACGTGGTCGCTACGCTGCAGAAGGTGTTGCACAATTAAAAGCAAACGTAGATACATTAGTAACAATTTCAAATAACCGTTTATTAGAAATCGTTGATAAAAAGACTCCTATGTTAGAAGCATTCCGTGAAGCAGATAACGTATTACGTCAAGGGGTTCAAGGAATCTCTGACTTAATCACTGCACCAGGTTACGTTAACTTGGACTTCGCTGACGTGAAGACAGTGATGAAAGATCAAGGTTCAGCATTAATGGGTATTGGTGTTGCAAGTGGTGAAAACCGTACTGCAGAAGCTACGAAGAAAGCTATTTCTTCACCATTATTAGAAGTGTCTATCGATGGAGCAGAACAAATCCTATTAAACATCACTGGTGGCTCTGACTTAACATTATTCGAAGCGCAAGATGCTTCTGATATCGTTGCAGCAGCTTCAACAAGTGAAGTAAACATTATCTTCGGTACTTCAATCAACGAAAACTTAGGTGATGAAGTAATCGTTACTGTTATCGCAACAGGTATCGACGAGGAGCGTAAGCACGAAAAAAAGTCAGCAGCACGCGCTAGTCGTTCACCATTCGCGAATAGCACAGCAACTCGCAAAGATTTAGGAAATAACCCTCAAACTTTCCAAGAAAAACAAGTTCCTTCAAAACCACAGCCAGTGGAAGAAAAGAAACCTGAGAAAGATTTATTTGGAGACTGGGATATCCGTCGCGAAACAACTGTACGTGAAACTACTTCTTCAACAGAAGCAGATTCACCATTCGCACAAAGTAACTTTGTAGAAGCTCCAGTTGAGCCAAAACAAACTGAAAATGATGGATTAGATACTCCGCCATTCTTCAGAAAAAGAAACAGAAATTAATGAGTATCATTAAACAGAATGTAAGTCGTATTATGAACTTGGTTGCATCTTCTTGTAACCAAGTTCATAGACTATCTACGGAAGTTTGTCCGATTGTTGTAACGAAAAATCGTACCGCTCGCGAAGTTCAAGAAATGTACGATTTAGGATTTCGACATTTTGCGGAGAATCGTGTCGAAAAACTATTAGAACGACAAGAACAATTTCCGCAAGAGGACATTATCTGGCATTTAATTGGGCCACTCCAAAAACGAAAAGTGAAGCAAGTCATAAATCGTATCGATTTATTTCATGCTATAGACCGCCTTTCGATCATGGACGAGATTGAAAAACGTCTCGAACACCCATTAGATTGTATGCTAGAAATTAATGTCTCTGGGGAAGAATCGAAGCATGGATTCACACCCGAAGAGGCACTGGATGCTTATAGAGCAAGCAAACAATATGAGAAGATTCGTATTGTTGGTTTGATGACGATGGCACCATTTGACGCAAGCGATGAAGAAATTCGCTTCTTTTTTTCGCGTTTAGCACAAATTGCTAAAACAATCGAGAAGGAAGAAGGGTTAGAAGCTCCGTTTTATCTTAGTATGGGGATGAGCGGAGACTTTGAAGCAGCGATTGAATGTGGTGCGACGCATATTCGAATTGGTACAAGCTGGTTTGAAAGGGAGGAAGACTAATGGGATTCATGAATAGTTTAAAAAACTTCTTAAGTCCAGAAGGTGACTACTACGAAGAAGATGATCAAATGGATTACTATGAAGAGCCTGTAGCGCAGTCAGCTCCAGAAACACGTTCAAGAAATACTTCAAATGTAGTTCCGTTCCAAAGTCCGGGAGTAAAGAAAACATCTAAGATTTATGTGATGGAACCAAGCGTGTATTCTGAAGCAGAACGCATTGCAGATGCACTTTTAAAAGGTGAAGCAGTGCTTATTAACTTTAAACGTATGGAACCAAAAGATGCAAAGCGTGTCATTGATTTTGTGGTCGGTGTGGCGTATGCTATTAATGGAGACGTACAAAAGGTGAGAGATGAAATCTTCATCTGTTCTCCTGCAAATTTCCAAGTACAAGGAAATTTTGATGACGAGATGGTTGAAACCTTCCGTCACACTGAATTTTAGAGGAGTGTAACTTAGTGGGTTTAGAAATTATTAGAGTGATAACAGCAGTAGCAGGGGTTTATCAATTTATGCTAATCCTTTATGGATTAAATATTTATTGGCATCTATATCTTCCAATGTTCTTGGCGGACTTATTAGATGCTTGTTGCCGTCCGTATGTGTCATTATTCAAAAATGTACGATTTGGAAAATATAGTTTAGCATTAGTAACGTCTATTTTAACGATTTACGTTGCTGTAGGAGTTCTATTATTTATTGTCGCAAAAATTTTTGGGGTATAAAAAATGGGAAATGGTGTAGAACAACACTTTAGAAAAGAGGAATTGTCTTTTCTTAAACAAGTGGAAGAATGGGTAGAAGAAGTACGTTTGCAATATGCGCCAGTATTAACGAATTATTTGGATCCACGCCAACAGTTTATTGTGGAGGCGATTGTAGGTCAATATGACGATGTTCGTTATTATTTTGATGGCGGGTATATTGATGCTGAACGGAAACGTTGTATGATTTGTCCGGAATATTATGAGCCAACTTCAGAGGATTTCGAAAATGCTCTATTTCATATTCAATATCCGAAGAAATTTGCGACACTTGGGCATGGTAAGATTTTAGGTTCACTGATGAGCCTTGGGTTTGATCGTAGCTTGATTGGCGATATTATTTCAAACGGAGAAGACTGGCAATTATTCTGCGCTCAAAATATGAAGGAATATATCAGACAACAGCTAGAAAAGATTGGGAAAGTGGCTGTCCGACTTGAAGAAGTCGACTATACGAAATTGATTGTACCAGTGGATCATTGGACTGCTGTACAAACAGTCGTTAGTTCGCTTCGACTCGATACGGTGATTGCTTCCGTATTTAATGTGTCAAGACAGCGTTCAAAAGAAATGATTGAAAGTGGTAAAGTAAAGGTGAACTGGACTGAAGAGAACAGACCTGACTTTATGCTGGAAATTTTAGATATTGTATCCATTCGTGGATACGGTCGCCTTCAAATTCAAAAGATTGAAGGGCGTACAAAGAAAGATAAGATTAAAGTAGAACTAGGATTACTAGAAAAGAATAAAAAATAAAGGGGATTTTTCAATGGCTATTACACCAAACGATATTCATAACAAAGATTTTTCAACAAAATTCAAAGGCTTCGATCCTGAAGAAGTAAATGACTTCTTGGAAGAAGTGAAGAAAGAATTAGAAACATTAATTCGTGATAACAAAGATTTAGAAAAACGCGTTAAATTCAACGAAGAAAAAGTAGAATACTTTAATTCGATTCAAGAAACATTGAATAAATCAATCCTTGTTGCACAAGAAGCAGCAGATCGTCTTCGCGAAAACGCACGTAAAGACGCTGAAATCATCGTGTTTGAAGCTGAAAAAGCAGCACAAGCAATGTTGAGAGAAGCAGCTGAAAAAGCAACAGAAATTAACCGTGAAACAGATTTAATTAAGAAAGAAACACGTATTTTCCGTCAACGTCTTCAAATCTTAACACAAACACAATTAGACATGATTAAAAACGAAGAGTGGGATATCGTATTAAATACACCAACTCACATAGAAGTGACACCACCATCACTTGATGCTATTATCAAAGATCGTGTAAAAAAATCTGAAAACGAAGAATCAAAAGAACAATAATCATGAAGGGGACAATTGTCTCCTTTTTTGATAGGAAGAGGAAAGATTATGGACTTTACAGTTACTGAAGCAGCAAAAACAAAATTGGACGCCATGTTACAAGAGCGCGGCTTAACAGATGTGTTCTTTGTCATGGATTATGTCGATGGGGATAGTCCTTTTTATGAGGGTATGGTCGGATGCCATTGCCAAGTGTACGATAAATATCATTTAGTGGTATTAAAGAAAGGGCAAAAAGAGATTCTTCCTCCAAAGTATGACCAAATTTTTGAGACAAATATTGGGGAAATGGCTTTTGCAAGTCACTATGCGATGATGTTTGATCAGCATAATGTCATTGATTATAGCGTGGATAAATACGGTTTCTACATAAAGAGTGAAGCAGGTATTTTATCGATGCAACTGAATATTGATTTTGTTGGCTAGGGAAGAGAATTACTTCCCTAGTCTTTTTTTATGTCCTTAAACATTTCTTTACCACTAAAAACTTGCAGTTAGTGACGAAACAAAGTATACTAATGCTGTTCACAAAAATACGAGAGGTAAATATTATGAACAAAACAAATCTCGATTTACTAAAACTTATTAAACAACAAGATATTCAAAATCAAAGAGAATTAGCAGAGCTTTCAGGCTATTCGCTTGGTCTCGTGAATCGTGAATTAAAACGACTCAGAGAACTTGAACTTGTGGATGCTAAATTCAATCTAACAAGTAAAGCAAAGGCACTTTTTAAGAAAAATAAACCAAAGAATGCTATTATTTTGGCTGCAGGATTTGGAATGCGTATGGTTCCAATCAATACTGAAACGCCAAAAGGGCTTCTTGAAGTGAAGAAAGAGCCGCTGATTGAACGATTAATTAAGCAACTACAAGCAGTAGGAATTACGGACATTACGGTAGTCGTTGGTTTTATGAAAGAGCAATACGAGTACTTAATGGATGATTACCAAGTGAAACTCGCCGTGAATAGAGACTATGCAACAAAAAATAATTTCTATTCATTACAACGCGTTGCAGAAATTCTAGGCAATACGTATATCGTTCCTTGTGACTTATGGTGTAAGGAATCTCCATTTGATACAGATGAATTGTATTCTTGGTATTTACTTGGCGAAGAAGAGGTAGAACAAAGCTTCTTTAGAGTGAATAAGAAACAAGAAATCATTACAAGTGATAAAAGAGGAAAAGGGAACCGTCCATACGGCATCTGTTATTTAACAGAAAAAGACGCTAAAGCAGTGACAAAACAATTAAACGCTGCTGCTGCAGAAGAAAGACATGAGAAGTCGTTCTGGGAAGTAACACTTGAAGACGAGAATAGAAAATATACGGTGTATCCAAAATTAATGGATGACTCAACCGTCTTTGAAATCAATACGTATGAGCAACTCCGTGAACTCGATAAATCCTCTTCACACTTAGAAACAGATGCCTTGCAGCAAATCTCGAAGGCACTCGATGTTCAGTTGGACGAAATCGTCAATATCGAAGTATTGAAAAAAGGGATGACGAATCGTAGCTTCCTATTTACTTGTAAGGGTCAAAAATACATTATGCGTATTCCAGGCGAGGGAACAGACTATCTCATTAATCGTAAGGAAGAAGCAGATGTGTATAGCGTTCTAGAAGGTAAGCAAATTTGCGATGATGTGGTGTATATGAATCCAGACAATGGATATAAGATTACGGCGTATCTGGAAGGAGCGCGTTCATGCGATAGCACGAATAAAAAAGACTTACAGCGCTGTATGGCAAAATTACGCGAGTTCCATCAGTCAAAATTAAAAGTGAAGCATACTTTCGATCCATTTAAGCAAATTGAGTTTTATCAAAGCTTGTGGAATGGTCAATCTTCTTTTTATAAAGACCATGCTGAAGTGCAGAAGAAAATTCTAGGGCTAAAGAGCTTCGTTGAAAAATATAAAGCAGAGTCCGTATTAAGCCATATCGATTCAGTCTATGACAACTTCCTATTTACAAAAGAAGGAGATATTCGTCTGATTGACTGGGAATACGCTGGAATGCAAGACCCGCATATTGATATTGCGATGTTTTGTATTTATGCAGGATATGACCGCAAGCAGGCAGATGCACTCATCGATCTTTATTTCGAAGGAAAATGCGAGAAGATGACACGTGTAAAAATCTATGCGTATATGGCGATTAGCGGGATGCTGTGGAGTAACTGGTGCGAGTACAAACGTACACTCGGCGTTGACTTTGGTGAGTACTCATTAATGCAATACCGTTATGCCAAAGATTTCTACCGCATTGTGCAAGAAGAATTAGCAAAAGAGGAAAAAATAATGACAAATACAGTAAAACGAGCGATTATCATGGCTGCGGGTAAAGGGACAAGAATGCGCCCGATTACAAATACCATTCCAAAACCGCTTGTAAAAGTAAATGGAAAAAGAATGATTGATACCGTTATTGGAGCACTACATGAACAAGGAATTCATGAAATTTATGTGGTAGTAGGGTATTTGAAAGAGAAGTTTGCTGAACTTAAAGCAGACTATCCAGAAATTAACATTGTCGAAAATCCTTATTTCGATGTAGCTAATAATATTTCATCACTTTATGTAGTACGTGACCATCTGGAAGAAGTGATTATTCTAGATGGCGACCAATTAATCTACAACAGTGAAATTCTACATCCAGAGTTTACACGTTCAGGATATGCGTGTATTCCAGTAGCAAACGGAACTGATGAATGGTTGATGCAAGTGGATGACAATGGCGTTGTTACAAGCTGTAGCCGTACAGGTGGTCAACAGGGATGGCAGTTATTTAGCATTTCTCGTTGGACGAAAGAAGACGGGCAACAGTTAAAACGTCATCTGGAAATCGAGTTTGAAGACAAGAAAAATCATGATATTTACTGGGATGATGTGGCGATGTTCTGCTATCCAGATGAATATGAAATGGGTATTTATCCAATGCAAGAAGGGGATATCGTGGAAATCGATAGCCTTGAAGAATTAGTAGCAGTAGATGACTCTTACAAGAGTGTTCTAGAGGAGGCTAACCATGAATAATGAAATCGAAAAGAAAAATCTTCGCGACGAGATTGACTGGGTCGCAACGCTTGTACCGCTATTTGGAGTAGTCGTTTTAGGAATTCTCTTTATGATATTTCCAGATGCCAGTTCAGCGGTTCTAGAAGGCGTTCGTAGTTTTCTAGGCGACCAATTCAGTATTTACTACGCTATGCTTGCGGTGGGTGTTTTCCTTTGTAGTGTGTATGTGGCTTTTTCAAAATACGGCAAAATCGTTCTTGGTGGCGAAGATAGTGAAGTCGAATATTCCAACTTTAAATGGGGTGTGATGATTTTTACGTCTACGATGGCAGCAGATATCGTGTTCTATGCGATGATCGAATGGGCATTATACGCACAAGAATCTTATCTTGGAGAACTCGGTAGCGTGCAAAAATGGGCGTCCACATTCCCATTATTCCACTGGGGACCAATCGCATGGAGCTTCTACATCATGCTTGCGGTGGCCTTTGGATTTATGTTGCATAATCGTAAAGTAGAGAAACAAAAATTCTCTGAAGCTTGTCGTCCACTTCTTGGAGACAAAGTTGACGGTTGGATGGGGAAAACCATCGACTTGATTGCCATCTTCGCGTTAATCGCGGGTACTGCTACAACATTCTCGCTAGCAACACCGCTTCTTTCAGCGGCGATGAGCCAAGTGTTTGGGATTCAAAATTCGAAGATTATCACAATTGTAGTATTATTATTAATCGCAGCCGTATATACAAGTACTGTAATGCTTGGAATGGACGCCGTTTCTAAACTAGCGGCCATCTGTACGTATTTATTCTTTGCCTTACTAGGATACTTCTTATTCTTTGGTGGAGAAACAGTGTACATTTTAGAAACAGGATTCAGCGCTCTTGGAAACCTTGTCCAAAACTTTATCGGAATGTCTACGTGGCTTGATCCGCTTCGTGAAACAAGCTTCCCACAAAAATGGACAATCTATTATTGGTCTTATTGGATGGTTTGGTGTGTGGCTACACCGTTCTTTATCGGTAGTATTTCAAAAGGACGTACGGTTAAAAACACTGTTCTTGGTGGATACGCATGGGGGATTGCTGGGACATTTACGGCGTTTATCATCCTTGGAAACTATGGCTTAGCGCAACAGTTAAAACATGGCTTGGATATTACTGGTATTCTAAGTAATAACGCAGATTATGCGGCAGCTATTTTGAAAATTTTTGATACCATGCCTTTAGCTAACATTGGATTATTATTACTGGCTGTAACGATGATTGCGTTCTATGCGACAACATTCGA
>CAUVJW010000036.1:0-11278 GCA_963552295.1 uncultured Streptococcus sp.
AATATAAACCAAAACAAATCGATACGGTATTAGGCCTCTTGCAAGATGGCAATACAGTACCGTTTATTGCACGTTATCGTAAAGACCAAACGGGTTCTTTAGATGAGGTGCAAATTCGTGAAATCGAAGAGCGCCAACGTTATTTGGAAAACTTCGAAAAACGTAAAGAAGAAATTAGCCGTCTCATTGACGAACAAGGCAAACTGACGCCAGAGATTACGGCAGCATTAAGCAAGGCGACAACTTTAACAGCGTTGGAAGATATTTATCGTCCGTATAAACAAAAACGCCGCACGAAGGCAACGATTGCTAAAGAAGCTGGATTAGAGCCATTTGCATTATGGTTACTCATGACGACAAAAGATTCTGTAGAAGAAAAAGCAGCAACGTTTATCAATGAAGAAAAAGGAATTCTAACGGTCGAAGATGCGATTAACGGCGCCGTAGAAATTATTGCTGAATGGATTTCCGATGAAGCGAAATACCGTAAACAATTACGTCAATTTACGCAAAAGAACGGTGTCGTGAAATCTGTCGTGAAGAAGGAAGAGCTCGACGAGAAGAAAGTCTACGAAATGTACTATGACTACGAAGAGCCAGTGAAATCCATTGTTCCTCACCGCGTGCTTGCCTTAAACCGTGCAGAAAAAGAAGATGTAGTCCGCGTGACGATTGAAGTCGACGTGACAAACCCTCTTACAAAAATTAAAGAAGAGAAAATCAAAAATCCATCTTCACCATCCGCACCGATTGTCGAAGGCGCGATTGAAGAAAGCTACAAACGATTCATCGGACCCGCCATCGAACGCGAAATCCGTAATGAACTCAGTGAAAAGGCACAAACTCAAGCGATTGCTATCTTCGGGGAGAACTTGAAGAACTTATTATTACAAGCGCCAATGAAAGGTCAAGTCATCTTAGGGCTCGACCCAGCGTACCGTACCGGATGTAAATTAGCGGTCATCGATGAAACAGGAAAAGTGCTTGGCAAGTCTGTGATTTACCCTCACGTAGGAGCTTCAGAAGCCAAACGTGCTCAAGCAGGCGGACAATTCCGTCGCATCGTGGAACAATATGGCGTAACACTGGTTGCGATTGGGAACGGGACAGCTAGCCGTGAGTCTGAACAATTCGTAGCGGAACAATTACGCCAAATCCCTCGCAAGGTGGTTTATACTATTGTCAGCGAAGCAGGGGCCTCTGTTTATTCTGCCAGCGATATCGCACGCCTTGAATTCCCAGATTACCAAGTTGAAGAACGTTCCGCAGTCAGCATCGCTCGTCGCTTGCAAGACCCACTTGCAGAACTCGTTAAAATCGATCCAAAAGCCGTTGGGGTTGGTCAATACCAACACGACGTGCCAGAAAAACAATTAGATGAGCAGTTAGACTTTGTCGTTGAAACAGCCGTGAACAAGGTTGGGGTCAATGTGAATACGGCGAGTGCCGCTCTTTTAGAGCATATTGCCGGATTAACGAAAACAACAGCAGCTAACGTGGTTGCTTTTCGTGATGAAAACGGTAAGTTCACAAACCGTACGCAATTGAAGAAAGTACCTCGCTTAGGGCCAAAAGCTTACGAGCAAGCCGTTGGGTTCTTACGAATCATCGATGGAACGAATCCGTTTGACGGCACCGACATTCACCCAGAGTCTTATGATGTCGCTAAAGCCATTTTGAAAAAAGCCAATGCCGAAAAATTAGCGCTTGGTTCGCCAGAGTTGGAAGAAGCTCTAAAAGGCCTTAATGCTAAAGAGTTAAAAGAAGAATTTGGCATCGGACAAGAAACGCTGGAATTAGTGCTGGATGGATTGTTGAAACCAGGACGTGACCCACGTGAAGAAGTCGCAGGCCCAATCTTGCGTAGCGATGTCTTGAAGATGGAAGACTTACAAGTGGGGATGGAACTCGAAGGAACCGTTCGTAACGTAGTGGACTTCGGCGCATTCGTTGATATCGGTGTGAAACAAGACGGCCTTGTGCATATTTCAAAATTGAAAAAAGGCTTCGTGAAACATCCAAGTGATGTCGTTGCGGTTGGGGATATCGTAACGGTTTGGGTGACGGAGCTTGACCTTAAGAAAGGTCGTGTCGGCCTCTCTATGATTGGACCAGAAAATAAATAAAATGAAGAGTCGCTATTACTGCGTTCTGCAGGAACTCTTTATAGTAGCGACAATAGCTGTACCGGAGTGAGCCTTGCGTCTCATCACCTATCGAGCCTCAAAGTGACTCTAGGAAATAAATTTCCAGAGTCACTAATTCGCACCGATTACACTCGCTATTATCGCTACTATAGATTCCGTGCAGAACTCCGTAATAGCATTTTTTATACAATCATAAAGATGCCTTAGTGGGAAGGAAGCGTGTATAGCAGTTCTTAGTAAGAGATTCGTAAAAGATTTTCTGTACAACCATAAAGAGGATTTAGTGAGCGCACCGCTTTGGCTAGATGGAAAGATAGCATTCTCTTTTAGTTACTTGCACAAAAAACTACTGATAGAGTGGAAAGTAAAAAATTAGTTGCTGCATAAAGATGATTCCGCAAAGACTAACGGATTCTATAATCACAGTAACGTGATACGCATTAAAACGAATTATAGGGCGTAGGAATTAATTCCATACGCCCTATTTGAGGCTTTAAAGGTGAGAGACCCCGGGGCTCGAACCGGTGCAACGTTACAGTGATTATGAAGACATCCGTTAGGAAAGGTGGAATCATTTCTTTTATAAAGAGCACCACAGCGAACTCTAAATTTTCGGTAAATTCCACTTGCATTAGTGGTATTTTTTTGTGGATGCAAGTATACTAAAAGAGTATATGCTTTGAGCATGGAATATAGAAAGGGGAGTGTGAGATGACTCAAAATCCTGCTTTAGTTCAGTTGACAGAAAATGCCAACCAAATTTATCAACTCATTTCAAAACAAAAAACACATCTTTGCTTGGCAAAATGCCCAGCATTCGAAGAAATTATCGATACACAATTATTCGGTTTATCGAAACAAGTGGATTTCGCAGTGTCACTTGGATTAATTCACGCAAATGAAGGCCACAAAATTATGGCTGATTTAGAATACGCATTAAACGACATGTATACACAAGTGTACGAAGAGTCGCGCCAAAATTAGAGGAGGCTTGACGTGTTAAACTTTCATGAAAAAATGAAGCACCTTCTCAATGTGGATCCTCTCATTATGGGGTTGTATTCGGTACTTTCGATTTTCGGACTTGTCATGATTTATAGTGCAAGTAGTTATTATGCTCTTGCCAATCAAGGGAACTCAGAAGCGTTCATGGTGAAACAACTTGTCTTTATCATCATAGGAATTGTGATGGCACTTGGGATTTCCGTTCTTCCTGAGAAGTTGTTGAAGGAAGAAAAAGTCATGATGGGAGTCGCAGGAGTTATCTTTATCCTGCTAGTGATTGTATTATTTACTCCGAGTGTAAACGGGGCGAAGAGTTGGATTAACTTGAAACTCTTCAGTTTACAACCATCTGAACTAGTAAAACTATTTGTGATTTGGACATCGGCTTATTTTTATAGTAAAAATGAGCGTAGCAAACGCGATTGGAGATTTTATCTTATTCCAGCGGGAATTACGATTTTCTTCATTGGAATGGTCATGCTTCAACCGGACTTAGGAACGTCTATCATTATTGCGGGTGTTGCTGTACTACTCGGTCTTATGACAGGTGTCTCAAACCGCGCGCTAGCGTTTTGGGGTGTGGGGTTTGCAGGAATGTATGGCCTCACTTATTTAGACGCTTCGATTTTTGAGAAATTCGGATTAAAAGCGTACCAATTAAGCCGTTTTACATCCTTCCATAATCCATGGAGTGATCCAGCAGGTGCTGGTTATCAATCGATTCAAGGTTATCTTGGTTTATCAAGAGGTAGCTGGATTGGAACAGGATTATCGAATTCTGTTCAAAAAACTGGGTTCCTACCAGAAGCCCATACCGATTTTATTTTAGCGATTGTCGGAGAAGAGTTAGGATATATTACAATCTTTATTCTCCTTCTTGCGATTTTTGGTTTAATCATCGCGATTATCCGCAAAGGAAATAAATGTCGTAATCTTTTTGGAAAATACTTATGCTACGGTGTGGCGATTTTATTCTTGATTCAATCAGGAATTAATATCGGAGCGCTTGTTGGGGTAGCGCCTTTAACAGGGGTGCCATTACCGCTTATCAGTTACGGTGGGTCGAGCTTCTTTGCATCCAGTGCCGGAATCGGTCTAGTATTATGGGCTATCCGACGTGATAAAGAAAGTCGCGAACAAACGCCACCACCAACAAGAGAAGGTCTTCCAGAAGAGGAAGAAGAAAAAATTATCGAATTAAAAGCTATGTAGAAGGGAGAAACAATGGAGCAACAAGAAAGACAAGCACTCGTTGTTTGGTTGTATACATTGAAACCAATTAAACAGTTGAAGAAGTTTGGGAATATTCACTATATTTCAAAACGCTTAAAATACATCTATTTATATGTTGCAAAAGATGAAGCCGAAAGCGTCATGGAACGCTTATCGACATTCCACTTCGTTCGTAAGGTGGAGCCATCATTGCGACAAGAACTTCGTATGGATTTCACGCAGATTCTTCCTGAATTACGTGAGGAAATCGAAAAAGAAAAAGCAGAAAAAAAAGCTGCAGAACTATAATCAAAACAGAAGCCGTGCCCTTCTAGGAGGACACGGCTTTTCATTTTATAATAGGAAGATTCCCAATATTATGGATAGAATTCCAAGAAGTGCGGCTACTTCTAAAAAGAGGACTGTCGATGATGCGGTAAAGAGGGTGTGCTTCTTATGCTCCTTATTCGGAGTGAAGCTCTTCAGAAAAAGAGTAAAGAAGTCGGTACAACTTAAATACGCAAAAATACCAATCATTAAACAAACAAGTGCGCACATAAAAAGAGCGTTGCTAAGGGCAAGTAGACTAAAGGGACCCGTCAGCGTTACATAGCCTATACATAATAATAGTAGGATTCCAGAAATGAGTCCTATTTTTTTATAGTCGAATGACATAAACTTCCTCCTTTATCTGTCGTTCTTTCCACTGTATCAGAACTTTTGGCAATGCGCAATGGCTAGCCTGAAACTAATTAGTTGAAACTTTAATTCTTTAGATAGTATGATGAAACAGAATTAAGATATCGATGGAGGTGCAGAGTTGAAAAACTATTTAAAATATATCGGGAAACGTGTATTTTACATGTTCCTAACCCTATTCCTGATTGCTACGATTACATTCTTTCTAATGAAACTATTACCTGGGTCTCCATATGCCAATGAAGAACAGTTAACGCAGGCACAACTAGAAATTATGAATGCCAAGTACGGCCTCGACAAGCCTGTATTTGTTCAATATTTGATTTACATTACTGGATTATTCCGTTTAGACTTTGGACAATCATTCCAATATAACTCAACAGTCGCAAACCTAATTTTCTCTCGTGTAGGACCAAGTTTCCAATTAGGGTTCCAAGCCTTAATCTTCGGGACCATCGTTGGGTCACTACTCGGGATGATTGCGGCCATGAAACAAAATACATGGGTGGACACACTTGCAACATTCTTTGCGATTATTGGACGTTCGGTTCCAAGTTTCGTGTTTGCCGTAGTGCTTCAATTAGTCTTTGGGGTGATTTTCCCAATTCTACCGATTGCGCTCTGGAATCAAGGGTTTGTCTCTTCGATTCTGCCAACAATGGCGCTGGCGATTTCACCGATTGCCGATTCTGCGCGTTTTGTAAGAACGGAAATGGTAGAAGTATTGCATTCGGACTATATTGAATTGGCGCGTGCGAAGGGCTTAAGCCGTTTCGAAGTCGCGTTCAAGCATGGATTTAGAAACGCGATTATTCCGCTTGTGACCATTCTTGGACCAATGCTTGTTGGGCTTATGACAGGGTCAATGGTAATTGAAAACATCTTCTCGATTCCTGGAATTGGGGAACAATTTGTCAAATCGATTTTAACGAATGACTACCCAACGATTATGGGGGTAACAATGCTTTACTCTGCATTGCTCGTATTTGTCATTTTAATTGTAGACTTGCTATACGGATGGATTGATCCTCGTATTCGTATTACTGATGAAGGAGGGGAAGCGTAATGGCAGAATTAACAGAAAAAGAGTTATTCCAACGTGTGGATTTAACACATAGTGCTGACCGTGAAAAAATCGCTGCACCTTCTCTCAACTTCTTACAAGATTCATGGAGACGATTGACGAAAAATAAGGGAGCCTTAGTATCGCTCTTTATTATTTTAGTGATTGTGCTGTTAGCAGTATTAGCACCGGTCATTGCTCCATTTGACCCGCTAGAACAAAACACCGAATTTGCCAACTTACCAGCGCGTATTCCAGGACTTTTCAACGGCTATCGTAACGGCGTCGATGTGTATGCGCAACAAGGGGTTCCAGAAGGCGTAAACTTCTTCTTTGGAACGGATAACCTTGGCCGTGACTTATTCTCACGTGTGCTTTACGGGACACAAACATCGCTCATTATCGCTTTTGTGGCAGCGTTGTTTGATATTACGATTGGTGTGACTTACGGAATTATTTCTGGATGGTTCGGGGGACGTGTGGATACCGTGATGCAACGTTTCTTAGAAATCATCTCAGCGATTCCAAACTTAATCATTCTTGTATTGATGTTACTCGTGTTAAAACCAGGTCTCGTATCGATTATTATTGCGATTGGATTTACTAGCTGGGTAACAATGGCGCGTGTCGTTCGTGCGCAAACCTTGAAACAAAAGAATTTAGAATACATCTTAGCATCTCGTGCACTAGGGCAGAATTTCTGGAAGATTGCTTTTAAACACTTATTACCAAATATGGCAGGTTTAATCATCATTCAGACAATGTTCTCTATCCCATCAGCGATTTTCTTTGAAGCCTTCTTAAGCTTCCTTGGAATCGGAATTCCAAGTCCGGATGCGTCTCTTGGAGCTCTTATTAATGGAGGGTACAAAACATTCCGTTTATATCCACACTTGATGTGGTTCCCTTCAGGAGTACTCTGTGTTCTAATGATTAGCTTTAACTTATTGGCAGACGGTTTACGAGATGCCTTTGACCCGAAAATGAAAGACTAGGAGGATTCGAATGAGCGAAACTATTTTATCGATTGAAAACTTACGAATCCACTTCGAAACATTTGCGGGAGAAGTACAAGCGATTCGTGGAGTGAATCTGAAGTTAGAAAAAGGCGAAACACTTGCTCTTGTCGGTGAGTCCGGCTCAGGGAAAAGTGTTACTGCCAAAAGTATCATGAAACTATTATCGAATAATGCGGTCGTTAAAGAGGGAACTATCATTTTTAAAGGTGAAAATATCCTCGAAAAGAGCGAACGTGATATGCAATCGATTCGTGGGAAGAAAATCGCCATGATTTTCCAAGATCCAATGACGTCACTCGACCCTACGATGAAGATTGGAAAACAAATTACAGAAGTGATTATAAAGCACGAGAAAGCCTCAAAAGAAGAAGCCGATAAACGTGCTGAAGAATTACTAGAGCTTGTAGGTATTCCAAATGCCAAAGGGCGTATGAAACAATATCCTCACCAATTCTCTGGCGGGCAACGTCAACGGATTGTCATCGCTATTGCCTTAGCATGTAATCCTGATGTGCTGATTGCCGATGAACCGACAACAGCGCTTGACGTAACGATTCAAGCACAAATTTTAGAGCTTTTAAAAGAACTGCAACAACAATTCCAAATGGCGATTATCTTTATCACGCATGACCTTGGTGTGGTGGCCAATGTCGCAGACCGTGTAGCCGTCATGTACGCCGGAAAAGTCGTTGAAGTAGGGACAGCGGATGAAGTATTTTACAATCCGCAACATCCGTATACTTGGGGATTGCTTCGTTCAATGCCAACATTGCATACAGGAGATACGCTCTATGCGATTCCTGGAAGTCCACCAGACTTACTCGACCCACCAGTCGGA
Organism: uncultured Streptococcus sp.; assembly: GCA_963552295.1. Classification (GTDB taxonomy): domain Bacteria; phylum Bacillota; class Bacilli; order Lactobacillales; family Aerococcaceae; genus Granulicatella. The sequence goes on from CAUVJW010000036.1 coordinate 7,984, forward strand.
GATGCCTTTGCGCTTCGTAGTGATGTGGCGCTTGAGATTGACCGTGTGAAGGAACCACCGATGTTTGAAGTGAGTCCAACACATTTTGCAGCAACATGGCTCCTGGATCCGCGTGCTCCAAAAGTACCTGTTCCAGAAGAAATCGTGAGAAGACGAAACCTCTTCTTTACAGAAGGAGGACAGGCGCATGACTAATACAGAAAATAGAAAAAAACTGGTAGAAGTAAAACACTTAAAACAGTATTTTGGTTCGAAGAAAAATGTGGTGAAAGCTATCGATGACATTTCCTTTGAGATTTATGAAGGCGAAACATTCGGTCTCGTTGGAGAGTCTGGTTCAGGAAAATCAACGACTGGACGTGCCTTGCTTCGTTTATATAAACCAACCGATGGCGAAATTCTCTTCGAAGGAAAAGATATTGCGAATTTGAAAAAAGGAAAAGAATTGCTCGAGTTTCGTAAAGAAGCGCAAATGATTTTCCAAGATCCGTATGCATCCCTTGATGGTCGTATGAAAGTGCGTGATATTATCGCAGAAGGCATTGATATTCACGGGCTAGCAAAAACGGCAGAAGAGCGTGATGCGATGGTGGATGAACTGCTTGAAACTGTTGGATTGAATAAAGAACATGCGAATCGTTATCCGCATGAATTCTCAGGTGGTCAACGTCAACGGATTGGGATTGCGCGTGCTTTAGCCGTGAATCCAAAATTCATCGTCTGTGATGAAGCCATTTCAGCGCTAGACGTATCGATTCAAGCGCAAATCGTGAACTTACTAAAGAGATTACAAAAAGAAATCGGACTGACGTATTTATTTATCGCCCATGACTTATCTATGGTGAAATACATTAGCGACCGTATCGCAGTGATGTATCGTGGTCGTATTGTGGAAATGGGTTCTGCGGACTGCGTGTATAATAACCCGCAGCATCCGTATACTAAAAGTCTGCTTTCAGCCATTCCTCTTCCAGATCCGCGCGAAGAAAAGAATCGCAAACGTTTGGTGTATAAAGGGGAAGAATTTAGCGAAGAAGCAAGCCTACAAGAGGTGGAACCTGGGCATTTTGTTCTTCGTTAAGTAATAAGAAATCGCTAAGAAAATCGTACTTTTTATTGAAGGTATAGACATTTTCACAAGAATTCTGTAAAATAACAGTACTATCCACTTAGAGGATAGCCCGCACAAGGTTGCGGAGAAGAGGATCTGCCCGAAATGGTGCAGTACCGAATATAGAACCTTAATGAGAAGGGAGAGAGAGTTATGTCAAATCAAGAAGTTTTTGATAAAGTAGCTCAACTAATTGCGAACCGCTTTAGCGTTGACGTAGAAACAGTAACGGAAGGCATGACATTCCAACAAGACTTAGGAGCAGATTCACTAGATGTTGTGGAATTAGTTATGGAATTAGAAGACGAATTTGGTGTTCAAATTTCTGACGAAGATGCAGAAAACATTTCAACAATTGGAGACGCAGTGAATTACATTGCAAGTCATCAATAAGAAAATGGGGAAACCGGAAGTGGAAACTTCCGGTTTTTTTGTGCTTCTGCCAGAAAAGTTGATAAGATGCGAATGTTGAGAAAAAAGAAGAAAGAATTGTCCGCTCTTTGTGTACAAATGAGTTATAATGTGCTGAAATTGCGATAATGACGCGATTTTTATGATTAAAAGTAAATGAATTTTCGGTAAAAAAATGGTGAGAAATAGAAATAAAGGTTGCAGTAATGAAGGAATGGGAGTATTATTTAAGTTATTCTAATATCATCCAATTTGGAGGGAAACACATGAACAAAAAAGCAATTGCTGGTTTATTAGGTGCTGCTTCTTTAGTAACATTAGCTGCATGTAATAACAACAAAGCGAACAACGCGGGTGGGGAATCTGCTGCAAAAGCATCAGAACGTAAATTCCCAACTGAAGTAACAAATGAAGGGACAGTCGTAAAAGGCGGAATCATCAACTATGCCATCGTGTCTGCATCACCATTTAAAGGGTTAATCCAACCATTACTATCGATTGATAATGCCGACGGTCAATTAGAAGATTTTGCACATGCAAACTTATTCGAATTCGATGAAAATCAACGCATCAAAAAAGATGGCGGCATGATGGAATTCACTTTAGATAGAGAAAAGAAAACTGTAACATTAAAATTCCGTTCTAAAGACTACAAATGGTCAGATGGACAACCTTTAAATATTGATGACTATATCTTTACTTATGAATTTATCGGACGTAAAGACTATGATGGAGTTCGTTACGATGAAAATGCTGCAAACATTGTCGGTATGGAAGAATACCATGAAGGAAAAGCAGATAAAATTTCAGGTCTAGAAAAAGTGGATGACCAAACAGTTGTAATCCACTTGAAAGAAGTATATCCAGCTTTAGAAAAAGGTGGAAATGCTATTATGGGTAGTCTCTTGCCAAAACATATTTTCAAAGATATGACTTATGAACAAGCAATCGCTTCAGATGCAGCTCGTACTAAAGTTGTTGGTAATGGACCATTCATCGTGGATAAAGTAGTTCCAGGAGAATCTGTAACATTCAAGAAAAACCCATACTACTATAAAGGCGAACCTAAAGTGGACGGCTTAAAAGCTGACGTTGTATCCCCAGACTCAATCGTTCAAGAAATGAAAGCTGGTAAATATGACTTCGCTTCAATGCCTTCAGACCAATATGATACTTATAAAGATTTATCAAACATCTCATTAATTGGTAACATCACAAATACTATTACTTACATGGGTTTCAATATGGGACACTTTGACAAAGATAAAGGTGAACACGTATTTGAACCTGGTAAGAAGATGAGTGATCCAGCTTTACGTAAAGCAATCGCTTATGCATTAGATAACGAACAAGTAGCTAACGAAACTTACCAAGGGTTACGTATCGCTGCGAACACATTATTAACGCCATTCTTTGGTGAAATCTATGCAGATAAATCAGAAGTTCCAGGATTCACATACAACCCAGAAGAATCTAAGAAAATCTTAGCGGATGCAGGATACAAAGATACTGATGGCGACGGTTATGTAGAAGACAAAGAAGGAAAACCATTAACAATCACATTATTAGTGCCTGCAGGTAGCACAACAGATGATGCTGTCGTTCAACAATACATTGAATGGTGGAAAAATGTTGGTCTACGTGTAGAGTTATTAAACGGCCGTGCATTAGAATTTAACGCATACGCTGAAAAATTAACGAAATACGCTGATGACTTCGATATGTGGTTAGGTGGATTCACAATTGGTTACAACCCTGACCCAGATGGATTAT
>CAUVJW010000037.1:0-11165 GCA_963552295.1 uncultured Streptococcus sp.
ATCGCAAAATGTTGACAGTAGAAGAATACGAAGAAATCTTCACAGAAGTGGTGGAAGCAAGCGGTGAACAAACTTTCACACGTGAAGACAACAGCCCAATTACATTAACAGCCGTTGTTGACCATCAACGTCAATACACAATCAAATAAAGCGAAAACCGTAGCCCGTATAAGGCTGCGGTTTTTTGTTGAAGATGCAAAAAATAAAAATGTAGCATATATGCTACATTTCAAGTTTTAAAATTAAAAATAAAATATAAACGTTGAAATGATGCAGTTTTTAGCGGTATATTCAACATCCCCGTTTTAGGTCGATTGCACAATTTCGGAAGATAGTAGTAAAAATTCCGAGAAAAATTCAAAAAAATTTTTTCAGTCACACCCCACTTCAAATTATCAAAAAGTCTCAGAACCCCCGGTAGGAGCATTTTCTAACACCTTGCACAGGTTCCTTCTAAATGAGTGGCGCAACACTTGTTTTCATTTTTTTAAAAGCAGAAAGTAAATACGCACTTTTTTTAGGGTTCTATAGTAATAGTAATGGGGAATAGTATTAAATGCGAATTAGCAGGAGTTGGAAATTTATTTCATACTCCTGCTTTGAGGCTTTAAAGGAGAGAGCCCACGGGGCTCGAACCGGTACCCCATTACCGTTACTATAAAGAAACCCGGAAAATTAAAGTGCGTATTTACTTACAAATGCTTCGGCACTTTTTGCTATTTTGTGGTATCCTATTAAAAGAGAAAATGAAAGAAAGTAGTAGCGCCATGAAGAAAATTATCGTCATAAACACCGGTGGTACGATTGCCATGAGTGAAGACCGCTCAACCGGTAACGTAACCCCAACAAGCACAAACCCATTAACCAACTCCGACACCATTTTTGCCCCAATCGCAAGTGTCGTCGTAGAGGATCTATTTAATCTTCCGTCTCCACATATGACAGAGGAAAAAATGTGGGAAGTTCAAAAGCGAATCGTTCAAGCGCAACAGGAAGGCTTTGACGGAGCGGTGGTGACTCACGGAACCGATACATTAGAAGAGACGGCGTATTTTTTAGAGTTAACAACAGATGGAACATTCCCAATCGTTTTAACGGGAGCGATGCGTTCCAGCAATGAAATCGGAGCGGACGGGTTAGCGAACTTACGCAGTGCCATTATTACGGTAACGAGTCCAGAGAGTGTGGATAAAGGCGTTCTTGTCGTGATGAATGATGAAGTTCATGCGGCAACATATGTGACAAAGACACATACTACAAACGTTGCGACTTTCCAAACACCAACCTTTGGACCGCTTGGATTAGTATCAAAGAGTGAAGTCATTTACTTCCAAAAATTCTTACATCATGAATATTATCCAATTAAAGAACTCTTGGATAAGGTATACTTATTAAAAGCATATGCTGGAATGGATTCCATGTTATTTGATGCCATTGCCGATTCAGATGCCAATGGAGTAGTCATCGAAGCTCTTGGAGCAGGGAATCTCCCACCAATGGCACTTCCTGGATTGCAACGTTGCTTGGATAAAGGAATTCCAGTCGTGCTCGTATCCCGTGCCTTTAACGGTGTAACGTATGACGTCTATAATTATCTTGGCGGAGGCAAACAGCTTCATGAAGCAGGAGTGATTTTCACAACAGGGCTTAGCGGACAAAAGGCTCGTGTGAAATTATCGGTGTTATTAAGCGCTCATGCAAACAGAGAAACAATCATTAGAGCATTTCAAGTATAGGAAAGAGGAATAGATATGGTTAGAAAAATTGGACGAGTGGTTCGTCAATATGAAGGAAAACCAATTATTTACGGCATGCCACTAGAAGAGCTAACAGCTTGGTTTGAAGCAAAAGGCGAAAAGAAATTCAGAGCAGGTCAATTATGGGACTGGCTTTATCGCAAACGTGTAACTAGTTTTGAAGAAATGACAAACTTACCGAAAGCACTGATTGAACAATTACAAGAAGAGTTCACATTCCCAGTGTTAAACGAACGTATCAAACAACAATCAACAGACGGAACACGTAAATTCCTCTTTGAATTAGCAGATGGCCTCTTAATCGAAACGGTATTAATGCCACAAGAATACGGCTTATCCATCTGTGTGACGACACAAGTAGGATGTAATATCGGATGTACTTTCTGTGCCAGCGGGATTATCGCAAAACAACGTGACCTCGTTGCTGGGGAAATCGTGGCGCAAGTCATGCACGTACAACGCACATTAGACGAAGTGTCTCCTGGGGACCGTGTCAGCCATATCGTAGTCATGGGGATTGGAGAACCATTTGATAACTATGATAACGTGATTAAGTTCTTGAAAGTGGTCAACTCTGATAAAGGGCTTGGAATCGGGGCTCGTCATATCACTGTATCTACAAGTGGTTTGGCTCCGAAGATTCGTGAGTTCGCAGACGAAGGATTACAAGTCAACCTTGCATTATCACTTCATGCGCCAGATAACGATACACGTTCTCGTATCATGCGTATCAACCGTAAATATCCAATCGAAGTCGTGATGGATGCCATTAATGAATACATTGCTAAAACCAATCGTCGTGTAACCTTCGAGTACATCATGCTCGATCACGTGAATGATTCGGTGGAACAAGCGCAACAATTGGCTGACCTTCTAGCGGATAAAAAACGTCTTTCATATGTCAACTTAATTCCGTATAACAAAGTTCGTGAACATGACCAATATGAACGTAGTGGAAAAGAACGCGTAGTAGCCTTCTACGATGTGTTGAAGAAAAACCACATCAACTGTGTCGTTCGTAAAGAATTCGGACATGATATCGAAGCAGCCTGCGGACAATTACGTTCAAGCCAAATGAAACGTGACCGCGCTGAAAAAACAAAAGCATAATGAAATAAATGAACCGCACCTGAATGGGTGTGGTTTTTTATGCAAAAAAGGAAAGTTCTTTTGTTTTCCGCCAAAAGTCCTATATACATTGGATTAAGACAATGGTACACTATGAGCATAGTCAGATTTTGAAGTGGAGCGAGTATATATGAAGGTTGTTTTTCAGAAATTTAAAAAAGAAGTGTTCATCATGATTACGTTGCTCACCCTCATTGCAGGGGCGGAGCTTGTATCCAGTATCGTGAATGCGCAGACTTTAGATACTTTAGTGAACATGGATATTCATAATTTCTTTTATAAGGCTATTTGTTTAGTTGTTATTTTTGCATTTTATCTATTGTTTACATATATGTTGATTCGCTATCAAGCCTACTTTAATCAAAAGGTAGCGACATGGTTAAGGGACCGTATTAGTCATTCTATCGAAGCGACGTCTTATGGTCGCTTCTATGAAAAGAATAGTCAAACGTACATCTCGTGGTTTACAAGTGACTTGGAACAGATTAAAGGGAATGCGATGAATCCAACCTTTGAAGTCATCGGAGGAATTATTTCTGCGGTCATTTCTGCGGTAGCGTTGTTTATGTATCATTGGTCTATCGTTTTACTAGCAGCTATCTGTATTGTCATCATGGCCGTGTTACCGGCTTTATTCTCAGCAGAACTGACAGAAAAAACCATCAAAGTGTCAGAAGCCAATGAAAAATTTGCAAAATCCATTTCGGATTTATTGAGTGGATATGATACCCTATTTGTCTTTCGGAAGCTAGCGTATTTAAAAGCAAAAATTCATGAAAAATCGGTTGAAGTAGGAGATACGCACCGCGATTTTAGTAAGTCGATGGCCAAAGTTGCCGTTAGTGGTGGTATTGGGAATGTCTTTAGCCAAATTTCAGTATTCATCTTAACGGGATACTTGGCTTATATTGGCGAAGTGAGTATCGGGAGTATTCTAGCAGCAATGGCACTAAGTAGCACCATCTTCAACGTGCTCGGAAATATTAGTCAAAAGATTGGTTCGATTAAGAGTGCTGACTCATTATTTAACAAATATGAGCAATTAGAACCAGCAGCCCTTGTAGAGGAAGTACCAGAAGAGGCACCGCGCACTCTTATTGAAGTGAGTGATGTTTCATTTAACTACGGAGAAAAGGTGATTTTAAATCATGTGTCTCTTGGATTTAATGAAGGACAAAAATACGCGATTACTGGCGAAAGTGGAACAGGGAAATCAACGCTGTTAAATATTATCGCTGCTAAATTAACGGAGTATTTAGGCGAAGTGAAGCTTGCTGGAGTCGATGTGAAGAAACAATCCTATAATGAGTTATATCGTCAAATGGTCTATATCGCTCAAAAACCACATATCTTCACGACAACCATTCGCGAAAATGTAACGCTCACTGAAGCGTATACAGATGAAGAGGTTTGGGCATCTCTTGAAAAAGTGGGACTTGCTTCTATCGTAAGAAACTTGCCGATGGGATTAGATACAGTCTTAGGCGATGGCGATTCAAATCTATCCGGCGGTCAGTTGCAACGCATTGCCTTTGCACGTGGATTGATGAAACAACCAAAAGTCTTCTTGCTCGATGAAGTCAGCTCCAACTTAGATGAAAAGACAACCATTGAGGTATTGAAGCCAATCTTAGAAGATAAGAGCGTGACCGTTTTATGGGTAACGCACCATCTTCCCGAAGCATTGAAAGAAAATATCAATCAAACGATTCAAATGAGTGAATTAAATCAAACGGCTTAACGAATGTTTAGTGACCTTCCTATGGATGAATAGGGAGGTCTTTTTTGATGTGTCGAATGCATGAAAAAGTGCGATATGATAGGTTTTTACCTCAAAAAGGAACAAAAAACAGTGTAATAAATGAAGAAATTATGACCGAGAATGTAAGAAAATTCTACGAACGTGTTACAGGATGGTGTCAAATGTTACGGAAACATATGTTCTTGTCATCTGTTTGTCATAATAACATCAGAAAAAGTCAAAAAAATTAAGTGACCTTAACAAACCGCATAAAATCAACATTTCCGATTTTTTTCGTGGTAACATTATTAGCATCAAATAAGTTCGCAACCCAAAAATCCAAGCGAACGAGGTTTTTGACTTTAGAAAAAGTTGGAAATCGGAAAGGAAAATATGAAACCAATCAAGAAACAATTCATGATGGTGACAGCATCACTTGCTTTATTTAGTTTTGCAGGATTTTCAGCAACTACAGCAAGTGCCAACGAAGTAGAATGGACAGCACGTACTGTAGAACAAGTAAAACAAGATGTAAAAACAGACGATAAAGGTGTACAAGAGTACACAATTAAATGGGGAGATACATTATCAGTAATTTCTGAAGCAACTGGTGCATCATTAGATACATTAGTTCAAGTGAACGAAATTCAAGATGCAAACCTTATTTACCCAGGTACAGTGTTACGTTTCTCAGCGGACCAAAAAGAAGTAACCGTTGATAACGGAACAGAACAACACTCATACCGTGTTCAAAACAACAACGAAGTGAAAGAAGTAGAAACGACTGAAGCTACAACACAAGCAGCAGAAACAACACAAGCTGCCCAAGCAACAGAAACTACTCAAGCTGCTCAAGCAACAGAAGCAACTCAAACAACACAAGCTGCTGCAGCTTCTTCAAACCAAGGTGGTTACTACTTAACAGTTGAAGCAACAGCGTACTCATATAACGAAGCTGGTTTATCAAACTACACTGCTGATGGAACAAACCTTGTTAGTGAACCAAACGTGATTGCGGTTGACCCAAGTGTGATTCCATTAGGATCATATGTTGAAATTCCAGGATATGGTATTTTCCGTGCTGCAGATACAGGTGGCGCCATTTACGGAAATAGAATTGATGTTCACTTAGTAAACTTGAATGATGTTTACAACTTCGGACGTCGTACAATCACAATTCGTGTATTACAATAATCACAATATTTTTTGAACTAAACTTAACTTACCGAAGAGTCAGGAAATAGGTCCTGGCTCTTTTGCTTTTTAGAAAGTTAAGAAAAAGTAAGAGATGGGTGGAAAATTAGGAAACAGCTTAAAACTGTGGTATATTAATAACATCGATTAAAAAGAAAACCGATTGGAGAGGGAATTTTATGAAGAAAAAATTCGTAGGAGCATTAGCGCTTGCATCAACTTTCGCATTAGCGGCATGCTCAAATGGATCATCTGAAAACGTTGCGACTACTAAATACGGTAACGTTACAAAAGATGAATTTGTGACAGCAATGAAAGACACAGTTGGAGAACAAACACTACAACGTTTAGTATTAACAAAAGTACTAGAAGGATCTATTGAAGATGCAAAATCTCTTAAAACAGCTGCAGATGAAGAAGTGGCTAAATTAGTAGCTCAATACGGCGGTGAACCTGGGTTATTAGCGGCTTTACAACAAAGCGGAATTACTTCTGTAGACGCATACCGTCAAACACTTTACTTAAATAAATTAATGACAGAAGCAGTGAAGAAAGCTGCGAACTTCTCAGAAGAAGATATCAAAGCGTACTATGATGCGTGGGAACCACAAATTACAGTTCAACATATCTTAATTGCAGCTAAATCTGATGCATCTGATGAGGAAAAAGCAACTGCTAAAGCAAAAGCAGAAGAATTAATCAAACAATTAAAAGATGGTGCTGACTTTGCGGAATTAGCAAAAGCAAACTCTGCAGATACTGGTACAGCTGCAAAAGGCGGACAAATTGGACCATTTAAACGTTCAGACATGGTAACTGAATTCTCAACAGCAGCTTACGACTTGAAGAATGTTGGAGATATCACTGAAACACCAGTTCAAACTCAATTCGGATACCACATCATTAAGTTAGTATCGAAAGAAGAGAAGAAACCATTTGATGAAATGAAAGAACAAATGGAAAAAGAAATGTTAGATGCGAAATTGAAAGATTCTGCATACTTACACCAAACAATGGTTGATTTAGTGAAAGCTGCTGACGTGAAAATCACAGACGAAAGCTTACAAAATGCTTTGAAGAATTTCTTACAAGCAGCAGATTCTGAAACAACAACAACTGTTGCTAAATAAGACTGTTTTAACCTCTACGCGAACTTTCGTGTGGAGGTTTTCTTTATGCTAGAGTCAGTTTGATGGTTTTGTTTCTGTTTCAAAAACAAATGTCTATAAATGAAAGAGTTTTGTTGACATCGAAAAGAATGAGCGTATAATGGAATCCATAACGCATCGAGATGGAGAGTACTCATCGAGGCACTGAGTAGAGAGCTTAGGGTTGGTGGAACTAAGTAGTGACGAAATGGGGAAGATGGCCATTGAGCGGACTTTCTGAACAATTGTAAGGGAAGTACGGGGCGCCCGTTATAGCGGTACGATTTCAACGCAGAGATGTGGAATCGGGTGAGGTTTATCTAGTGATGGATAAACGAATAAAGGTGGTAACACGGTATTTTTGAAATGATCGTCCTTTGTCCTATTTGGGCAAAGGATTTTTTTATTGTGTTCGACAGTTTAAGGAGGAATGTTTCAAAGTAATTCACAACCAACACAACAAACGTAAGAAAATGGAGGAAAAACAAAATGAAAATTAAACACTTATTTTTAACAGCCGTTGCAGCAATTACTTTAGCAGCATGCGGAAACCAAAGTTCACAACAATCTAGCGAGGCTTCAAAAGCAACTGAAGCTCCAGCACAAACAGTTAAAGTTGCCGTAGTAGGTAGCGCAGCACACGAAATCTGGGATTACGTAGCTGAAAAAGCGAAAAAAGAGAACATCAATATCGAAGTTGTAGAAATGAACGACTACGTATTACCAAATACAGCTCTTGAAGAAGGTTCTGTTCAAATGAACGCGTTCCAACACCGTGCGTATTTAGCACAATGGAACAAAGATAAAGGAACTGATTTAAAAGAAATCGGTACAACATTTATCACACCATTATATTATTTCTCAACGAAATATAAATCATTAAAAGATTTACCAGATAAAGCAAAAGTATTAGTTCCTAAAGAAGTAGCTATCCAAGGTCGTGCATTAGTCGCACTACAAACAGAAGGCTTAATCACATTAAAAGACGGCGTTGGAACAAAAGCTTCATTAGCCGACATCACAAGCAACCCTCGTAACTTAGAAATCATCGAAGCAGAATCAGCACAAGCACCACGTTTATTACAAGACGTTGATGCAGCTTCAATTAATGGTTCTATGGCACAAGATGCTGGTTTGAAAATCGAAGACAACATCTTCTCAGATGCAAACCACTTAGATACAATTCCTAAAGATCGTTACAACATCATCGTTGTTAAAGCAGCAGATGCTGACAACCCAACATACAAAAAAATCGTTGAATTATATCAAACAGACGATGTAGCGAAAAAAATGGATGAAGTCGCACCAGGACAATACTTCCCAGTGTGGAATTCAGATAAATAATCCCTTTAGACGTCAGAGTACAATGGTGCTCTGGCGTTTTTGTTTGGAATAGGAGCAGATTCTGATTGCGTGTAGTATAATGAAAGTGAAAGTTCGAACGTTGGAGGAAGAATGATGAAGACATGGATAAAACTAGCGTTGTTGTCGGTAGTAGCTGTTATGCTTGCAGCATGCGGAAAAAAGGAAAAAATCCCTCTACCATATGCGTTGCAGTCAGATAGGATTTGGATGGATGTGCATCACGGAGAGAAAACAGAGTTAGATCCACATAACACGGTGACGGCGGTCTATCATTTTGATGGAAAAGGAAACGTGCTTGCCTATACAGGATTGGATTTGGACCTCGGGGATTTAAGCGGGAAAAATGAAAAACAAATTTTAGAACTAGCCCAAAAACAATTTGAACGCAATTTCTATCGCCATAAACAAAAACTTCGAGAAAAATTGGAAGTCCAATTAGAGGCACTGAGAAAGGAAAGTATTAAAGTATGGCAGGAGGGAAATTCTAAGGAAGCCCGAGAAAAATTGGAAAAGATAGATGAAAAAATTAAAGAGTTACGAGAACAATTCAATGCTGTAGATTTCGCAGAATACGAAAGCCCAAAGCCTTCGCCAGTCAGCTACTCCTTTGGGAAATACGACGAAGACGAGTATAGAAAAGACCAAACGCAGTTGATTGTAAGATTTGAGGTACAAGAACTTGCTGAAGAGTCGATGGAGTATATGAATGTAAGGGTTCAAAAAAACTTGAGAGAAGGGTTCTTTGGTTCAAACGTAGGAGAAGTTAAAGGTTCTTATTATGTAGGCCTCTCAGAAGCAGGGCTAGAAGAGGATGAACCTGGGGATTATCATGACTTTATGACACCGGTGGAAAAAGAGCGTAAAGGAATTAAATTAATAGAAGAATAACTAAAAGAAAAAGGAGTGGCGAATACCACTTCTTTTTTTGTTGCTAATATTCGCGTTTAGAAACAAAATCACTTGTTTGACAATCTTTAAACAAAATAAAGTTAAATAAAACGAACAAAAATAAATTTTATAAGTTAAAATGTACGTGTTCGATATTGTAAAACGAAAATAGTTCTAGTATACTTAAGTCGTCAAATAAACCAATAAAAAGGAGTTATCATTTCAATGGATAAGTTTTTTAAACTGAAAGAGAACGGCACGAACGTTTCAACAGAGTTTTTGGCTGGATTAACGACATTCTTCGCGATGTCCTACATCATTTTTGTCAATCCGAACATTCTTAGTAAAACAGGGATGCCATTCCAAGCAGTATTCTTATCAACGATTATCGCAACAGTTGTCAGCACATTAGTGATGGGTCTTTTCGCAAACGTTCCTTACGCATTAGCTCCAGGGATGGGGTTAAACGCGTTCTTTACATTTACAGTCGTTTTCGGCCTTGGATTCACTTGGCAAGAAGCGTTAGCAATGGTATTTATTTGTGGTTTATTCAACATTTTCATTACAGTAACAAAAGTTCGTAAGATGATTATTAAAGCCATTCCGGCCAGTATGCAACATGCCATCGGGGGCGGGATTGGGATTTTCATCGCTTATATCGGTTTAAAAAATGCTAATCTATTAGAATTCCTTTCTGATTCAAAAACGATTACTCAAGTAAACGGTGCAGCGTATAATGTCGCTACAGAAGCGTACAAGGGCGGCGTGTTCAGCGTGAACTCAAATGGTGGAATCGTTCCATCTCTTGTAAACTTCACGTCTCCAGGTGCACTCCTTGCAGTTATCGGTTTAATCATCACTGTATTCTTATTATTGAAAAAAGTTCGTGGAGCTATCCTTATCGGGATTGTTGTTACAACAATTTTAGCCATCCCAATGGGCGTTGTCGATTTATCAAAAGTAAGTTTTGAAAGTAACTCACTAGGAGCAGCGTTCAATGACTTAGGCACAACATTCATGGCAGCTTTTGGCTCAGAAGGAATCGTGAAGCTCTTCTCTGATCCAGCGCGCTTACCGTTAGTATTAATGACAATTTTCGCGTTCAGCTTATCAGATACATTTGACACACTTGGAACCTTCATCGGTACAGGTCGTAAAACTGGGATCTTCTCTGAAGAAGACGAACGTCAACTTGAAAACGGCTCTGGATTCTCTTCTAAGATGGATAAGGCTTTATTCGCAGATGCGATTGGGACTTCTATCGGGGCAATTTTCGGTACTTCTAACACTACAACTTATGTGGAAAGTGCAGCCGGAATCGGTGCTGGTGGACGTACTGGGTTAACAGCGGTCGTTACAGCAGGTCTATTCCTATTATCAACATTATTAGCACCATTCGTGGGTATCGTGCCTGCAGAAGCAACAGCGCCAGCGTTAATTATCGTTGGGGTGATGATGCTTTCTTCATTCGCTGATGTGAAATGGGACGAATTGGACGAAGCAATCCCAGCGTTCTTTGCCGGAATCTTTATGGCACTTTGCTACAGTATCTCTTACGGTATCGCAGCAGGATTCATCTTCTACTGCTTAGTAAAAGTCATTACTGGTAAAGCAAAAGACATTCACCCAATTTTATGGGTCGCTACAGGATTATTCATCCTTAACTTCATTATTTTAGCTCTTTTATAAGAGTAAACATCAGCTGATAGTGAACACACTTATTTAAACTTTAGCCATAATAGGGCACCTAAGTATTTTTGCTTAGGTGCTTTTCCTTTTATTTCATGATAGGATAGAGGAGACAGAAAGGGAGTTGACTATGACAGAACAAACAACTGAAATTACTGCTTACGAGCGTTCCGTAGCGCTTGTAAAGGCAGAACTGACTCAATATAAACCAAAACAAATCGATACGGTATTAGGCCTCTTGCAAGATGGCAATAC
>CAUVJW010000038.1:0-10865 GCA_963552295.1 uncultured Streptococcus sp.
TCTTTTTATTTTATCACAGATTGTTTTATGAAAGAAGACTTGCGATTTCGTCTCGAATTTGTTCAGGCGTTGTAGTCGGAGCAAAACGTTTCAAAATCGTTCCATCTTTAGCTACGAGGAATTTTGTAAAGTTCCATTTAACCTTTTCGCCGAGAAGACCAGCAGTTTCTTTCTTTAATAACTCAAATAAAGGATGTGTTTCAGGCCCATTAACTTTTACCTTGCCAAACATTGGGAAAGTCGTATTGTACGTCAATTGGCAATGTTCGACTGCTTGTTCAGCAGTAAGAGGCTCTTGGCCAGCAAATTGATTGCAAGGGAAACCAAGAACTGTGAATCCTTTGTCCTTGAACTCTAAATAGAGTTTTTCTAACCCTTCAAATTGTGGAGCGAGTCCGCATCGACTTGCAGTATTCACAATTAGCAGTAATTGTCCTTTATAGTCTTCTAGAGTAGTTACTTCTCCATTTACTGTTGGAACTTCGATTTCATAAATTGACATTCGTTTACCTTCTTTCTTAGATAAGGCCGTAGTGTTTTAATCCGTTGATAATGCCGTTATCTGTATTGTTCGTTGTAATAAATTCCGCAAGTTCTTTGAGTACGGGGATGGCATTTCCCATAGCGACAGGATGCGTCACTGCTTGAAGCATCTCGATATCGTTTGGACCATCTCCGAATGCGTAAGTTTCAGCATCTTCTTGATTTAAATACTCTAAGAAGCGTTTGATTCCTTCCGCTTTTGAATTCCCTTTTGAAATCACATCGACTGAGTATGGTGTGTTCCGTAGAAAATCAAGGTTGGCGAAGGCTTCCTTATATTTTTCTTCCGCTGGTGGAAGACAGATAAAGAGCAACATGTTAATCGGATTATCTATATAAAAATCTGCGTTTAGTGCAGGTGGATTCGTGTGAATAAATCCGTAAGCATCCTTAGCTCCATCTGTGGATTCTACTAAGTAGAATTCTTTTTCATTATAGGCCGTAAACCCATATCCATCTTCTTTTACCATTTGATGGAATTTCTTCACCGTTTCAGTTGGAATTTCTGAAGAATAAACAAGCTTGCCTTGATAAAGAACGACTTGACCGTTCATAAAAATTCCTGAGTGGATATTGGCGCTCTCCATAATATCGCGTGTTTCAGCAGAAGAACGTCCTGTTGCTATAAAGGGTTCATACCCGTTGTTTTTTAGCGTTTGAATGGCTTTGGCTGTAGCGACGTCCACTTTTGACTCGCCGTTTAAAAGTGTTCCATCCAAATCAAAAAATACAAAACCTTTCATTCCGTCACTCCATTCATTTTGTCTTTTTCTATTATACCATGTTTCGAAGAATTTTAATTGTAGTTCGAATTGAAAGCATTTCGCGTGAAAGAGTAGAAATATCGTAGTTTTTATGTTAAAATTGAAAAGAATTTTAGTTAAGGAGGGAATCCTTTGTACAATTTGATTTTATCACTGATGGTTGTGGTATGCGTATTATTAATTATTGTTGTTGCAATGCAACCTTCAAAAACAAATGCTGCGAATTTAACAGGTGGAGCAGAGCAATTATTCGGTAAACAAAAGGCACGTGGTTTTGAGGCATTCTTAATTCGCGTAACAGTTGTTTTAGGAACAATCTTCATGTTATTAGCATTTGCATTAGCATACATTTCATCAAAATAATAAATTTAAGTACAATTGTTCGGACATCCAACCAATTGTACTTTTTTATTTGGCAGATTAGAGGAGAGTTATATGGAAGCACTATGGTTAAGAAAAGAAAGCAATACAAGAGCGGTGATTTTATTTCATGCTTATACAGGAACACCTGCGGATGTGAGAATGCTTGCGCAGTTTTTACATCGTCATGATTATGCAGTCTATGTTCCAGTATTTTCTGGCCATGGAACTCCAGATGTGGAAGATATCTTAGCAAGTTCTCCTGAGGCTTGGTACGATGATGCTAAACGTGCTGTCGACTTTGTTCGAGGACAAGGCTATCACACGGTTAGTGCCTTTGGATTATCGATGGGCGGTATTATGGCGACTAAATTAGCAACCGAACATCTAGTGGAATATGCGGGCACATTTTGTTCTCCGGTATCTTCTGGGAATCCTCAGTTGCCAGGACTGTTTCAAAGTTTTATGATGTATGCGAAGGCATCTTATAGAAATGTAGGACGACCATTTGATGAAGCTGAAATGAAGGAAAAAGCACAAAAACAATTAGCACACATTCAATCATTTTCAAGTGACGTTGCTTCACATTTAGACGAAGTGACAGGAAGTTTTTATATTGCACAAGGGGAACAAGATACACTTGTCGATCCAGAGTCTTCTCTTGAATTAAAAGAGGGCCTCATTAACGCACAAGTGGAGTTACATTGGTATGAAGAAGCAGGGCATGTGATTACGGTTAGTCCTGTTAGAAAGGAATTCCAAGAGACTGTTCTCTCTTTTCTAAATCAACAAGAATGGAGGTAAAGAAATGAGACAATCATTAGAAGAAATCTTAATGAATTTCTTTATGGAACATGAATCCGAAAGTTTTTTTGTTCAAGAAATTAGTGAGCATTTCGGATTTACTGCTTCAAAGGACTTTAAGATTTTAGTGAAACAATTAGCTGACCTCGAAGATTCTGGAAAAATTGTATTGACACGACAAGGTAAATTTGGATTCAATCAAAAAAATCGTACGTTAGAAGGAACATTCCGATTAAACGATAAAGGATTTGGTTTTGTAACAGTTGAAGAAGGCAAACCAGATATTTTTATCCCAAGAACGGATGTCCATGGCGCTATGGATGGAGACACAGTTGCGATTCGTATCGTTCAAGAAGAAAATCCTTATAACGATAAAGCCGCAAGCGGAACGATTGTGAAAATCTTAGAACGCGCTGTGAAGCAAGTGGTGGGGATTTATACACGTTATCCCTCGAAGATTATGCTGCAAACAGGCTATTGTGGCGAAATTGCAATAAAAGATTCTAAATTAAAGAAAACGAAATGTTATGTGACTAGAAAGGGATTAAACCCAGTTGACGGAACCGTCGTTATTGCCGAAGTGGAACATTATGAAACAGAGCGTCACGAACTCGTCTTGAAGGCGCATATCGTCAAAGAAATCGGCTATAAAGACGCTGTCGGCATGGACATTTTAATGATTTTACATCAATTAAAAATCCCAACAGTATTCCCAGAATCAGTATTAGAGGAAGCCAACCGTGTGAGTGAAACCATCTCACCGGAAGAACTAGAAGGGCGTGTGGATTTACGCCAAGAATTAACCGTGACGATTGACGGAGCAGACGCCAAAGACTTAGATGATGCGGTGGCTCTTGTTAAACGCGAAGATGGAACCTTTGTATTAACGGTATCCATCGCTGATGTTTCTTATTATGTAACGGAAAATTCCGAAATGGATAAGGAAGCATTTGAACGCGGAACGAGTGTGTATTTAACGGACCGTGTTGTTCCAATGTTACCGCAACGATTATCCAATGGAATCTGCTCGCTTCATCCATATGAAGAGCGATTAACGTTAACAACACGCATGGAAATCGACCGTAGCGGAACGATTTACCAGCATGAGATTTTTCCAAGTGTGATTCAATCGAACGAGCGATTAACGTATGATGAAGTGAACGTATTATTCAATACGAATGAAGCTTCTGAAAAAATCACTCCAGAGATTGAAGCAATGCTTTGGAACATGAAAGAATTACATACGATTCTTGAACGTAGACGTATGGAACGTGGAGCGATTGACTTTGATACACAAGAAGCAAAAATTCTGGTGGATGAAAAAGGAGCGCCAACAGAAATCGTACTACGTGAACGTGGTGTAGCAGAGCGACTCATTGAGTCCTTTATGCTTGCGGCGAATGAAACAGTGGCTCGTCACTATGAACAAATGAAGGTGCCATTTATCTATCGTATTCACGAAAATCCAGATAGCGAAAAACTCCAACGATTCTTAGAGTTTATTACCGCATTTGGAATTACGATTAAAGGGAAGAACGATTCGATTACACCGAAGAAATTGCAAAAGGCCTTGAATGAGGTACGCGGTGAGCCGTATGAAGCTGTGGTATCAACAATGATGCTTCGTTCTATGAAACAAGCTAAATACGATATCACGCCAACGGGACACTATGGACTGGCAGCAGAAGACTATACGCACTTCACTTCGCCAATCCGTCGTTATCCAGACTTAATCGTCCATCGTATGATTCGTCATTACGGAAAACATCCAGGTCATTTATCGAAGAAAGAAGAAACACTTCTAGAAGATAAGTTGCAACAAATTGCAGACCAATCGTCTCGTATGGAACGACTTGCAGTACAGGCGGAACGCGATGTGAATGCATTGAAGAAAGCCGAATACATGCAAGATAAGGTTGGCGAGGAATTTGATGGTATCGTAAGTTCTGTAACAAAATTCGGAATGTTTGTTGAGTTAGCCAATACCGTAGAAGGATTAATTCATATTTCTCACTTGAAACAAGACTACTTTAACTTTATTGAAAGCCACATGATTTTACTTGGCGAACGTACGGGCGTAAGTTACCGTATTGGGGACCGAGTTCGTGTGAAATGTGTGAAAGTAGATGTAGAAGCTAGAGAAGTCGATTTCCTACTCGTAGAAGATGCAAAATTGGCTGAAACAGAACGACCAAGAAAAGGCGAGTTTTTTGATGAAAAATCTTCTAAGAAAGGCAAAAAATCAAAAGGACGCCAACGCTTTAAAAAAGCCATTAAAACGAAAAAGAAAAGACGCTAGGAGGTTCGTGAATGCCTAAAGGAACGAACGATAAAGTGCTCGCACAAAATCGAAAAGCGAATCATGACTATACCATTCTTGAAACGATTGAAGCTGGGATGGTCTTAACTGGAACAGAAATCAAATCGGTTCGTCAAGCGCGTATCAATTTAAAAGATGGATATGTAAGCTTGAAGCAAGGAGAAGCTTTTCTTGTAGGTGTCCATATTAGTCCGTTTGAACAAGGGACACTGTTCAATCATGACCCATTAAGAACTAGAAAATTATTGCTTCATAAAAAGCAAATCAATTATTTACTGGAGCAAGTAAAGCAAGCCGGAAATACGGTAGTGCCGTTAAAGGTCTATATAAAAAATGGCGTTGCGAAGTTATTAATCGGAGTTGCGAAAGGGAAGAAAAATTACGATAAACGTGATGCCTTAAAGCAAAAGGATATGAAACGCGAAATCGATCGTGCAATGAAAGAAAGATATTAAAGAGGAAAGGCTGGACAATGGTCCAGCCTTTTTTGCAGGCAAAAATATTTTATTACCATATATGGTAATAAAAATTTTCAAAAAAGAAATTCGTTTCATATTCGTTTCATATTGGAAGTGCAAACTAATAGTACAGAATAGGAAAGGAAGTGGGAGAGCACATGGATTGGAAAAAGAGAGCGGGTGCGTATCTTGTTCGCAAGAAGATTCGTACAGGAATATTATTTTTCATCATGATGCTAATTACAGCAGCCGTCTTGGCGGTCCTCTCGATGCAAGAAAGTACAGGGAAGGTTCAAGAAAAACTTTTGGATCTATCGAATTCGGGCTTTCAAATCGAGTCCCTCTTGCAAGACGGAAACATTGAACAAAAGAAGATGTCTCAAGTGGAACAAGTCGAAGGAGTAAAGGATGCGCAGTATGAAATGGACGGCATCGGGCAACTCGAAGACGCAAAGGCTGTTGAGAGGGAACAAGCGGTCCAACTAGACCAAGGGAAAATGGGAGAACTCGTGAGCTATCACGGGGTCACTTCAAGTAGTCAGGAGTTAAATTTTGCTAGCGGTGCGCTAAATCTCAAAGAAGGGCGTGCGTTAACCAAAGATGATTCAGGAAAAGTCCTTGTGCATGAAGAACTTGCAAAAGAAAACAACTGGACAGTTGGAGACAAAATTAAATTGAAGAATTTCCAAAACGAGGGTACTACTGCAAGTGGTAAAGAAGTAATCGTCGAAATCGTTGGAATCTTCAACGGAAAGTTATCGGAACAATCAACAGGATTGACGAGTGACTTAACAGAAAATCGCATCTATATGGATTATAAAACGAGTCAATCATTGATTGGAAAAGATGAATCGAATGCCATTGTTCACCGTGCGATTTTTACGGTGAAAGACCCATCAAAATTAGAAGAAGTGATTTCAAGAGTAAAAGAACTTCCTCTCAAGTGGGATAGCATGCAACTTTCTAAAAATGAACAAGTATTTGAACAAGTAGCAGCGCCTATCCAAAATTTCAAATCGCTTATGACATTGTTGACTAGCTCAGTATTTGTGTTAGCAGTTATTGTTTTATTTTTAATTTTATTATTTACATTAAGAGAAAGAATTCATGAGTTTGGAATTTTGATGTCGGTTGGAATTTCAAGAAAAGAAATTATCGCGCAAATCTTATTAGAACTCTATACTGTTGCGGCGACGAGCTCGATTTTCGCTCTTATGTTGGGAAGCTTTGTAGCCAAGCAATTTTACACTGGTCTCTTATCTTCAGATGAGATTCCAATACAAGTGAAATCATTATTTGAATCGAGCTTGCCGGAATCGAGCCTTTTGCTAGGGCTGCTAACCATTGGAGTCGTACTTATCATTATTGCATTAGCCGTTCTATTTAGTACGGCAGTTATCTTAATGAAGAAACCGAAGAAAATTTTAAGTCAAATGAACTAAGGAGTGTTTTTATGTCAGTATTATCATTAGAAAATATTTATTATCGATACGAGGATTCTCAAAAATATGTATTGAATGATTTGAATGCCACTTTTGAAGAAGGAAAATTCTATGCGGTCGTTGGGAAATCCGGAGCAGGGAAATCAACTTTCTTATCGCTATTAGCAGGATTAGATAGCCCAACGAAAGGAAAAGTGTGTTTCAATGGGCAAGATATTGCGCAAGGGTCATACAGTGAACACCGTCGTGATCATATTTGCTTAGTGTTCCAAAACTATAATTTAATCGATTATTTAACACCTCTTGAAAATGTAAGGCTCGTAAATGGAAAAGCAAGCAAAGATATCCTATTGAAATTAGGATTAGATGAAGAATTAATTCATCGTAATGTATTAAAGCTATCTGGCGGGCAACAACAACGGGTTGCGATTGCGAGAGCACTTGTTTCAAAGGCACCAATTATTTTAGCGGATGAACCAACCGGTAACCTTGATGAAGGAACCGCGGCAGAGATTATCGATATCTTAAAAATGGCAGCACATGAAAGTGGGAAATGCGTCATTGTTGTGACTCACAGCCCGCAAGTAGCGACTGCGAGTGATGAAGTGTTGGAATTAGAAGATGGAAAACTAAAGAAAGCAAGAGGAGGAAAATAGATGAATATCCTACAAAATGCTTGGGCATATGTCTCAAGAAAAAAGTTTAAAACCTTCATTATTTTCTTTATTTTATTTAGTATGGCAACGGTGGCTCTTAGTAGTTTAGCCGTAAAACACGCAACGGATACCGCTGCAAAAGAAACGTTTAAGTCGATTAATTCTTCGTTTTCGATGCAAATTGACCGCAGACATAATCAAGGGACTGCTCGTGGGGGTGGGAACTTGAAAGGAAAAGATATTCAAGCGATTGAAGGAATCGAAGGCGTTCAAAAGGCAGTGAAGCGAATGGAAGTCGTAGCTGACCTTGTGGATCAAGAATTGATTCCAGCAAAAGGAGTTCGTCTTGACGCCACTCGTCAGCAACGTTTCGGGAAAGCCGCTCAGGTAACAGGGATTAATGATTCCAGCATGGATGAACGATTTGCTGCACAAACCTTCACACTTACAGAAGGACGCCATATTAAGGATGACGATACAAATGTGGCATTAGTGCACGAAGATTTTGCTAAGAAAAATAATTTAAAAGTTGGCGACAAGTTCAAGTTGAAATCAAATATTTATGATGCAGATAACGAGAAGCAAGCCAATAACCAAACCGAGGTGACGATTGTTGGTCTGTTCGGAGGTAAAAATAAAGGTGGAGTCACAGCGCCACAAGAATTATATGAAAATACGATTTTAACGGACTTAAAGACAAGTGCTTTAATGTATGGTTATACAGATGCGGATGCGATTTACCTGGATGCTACTTTCCTTGTCGGTGGTCAATACGACATTGATAAGGTAATGGAGCAAGCGAAGAAATTGGGAATTGACTGGAAGGCATATACGCTCATTAAGAGTAGTCAAAACTACCCAACGCTTCAAAAATCAATTAACTTAGTATACGGCTTAACGGATAAACTATTCCTTGGAAGTTTGATTTTCTCTGCGATTATTTTAGTGCTCGTTCTCTTCTTATGGACAAATAGCCGTCGTCGAGAAATCGGTGTCCGTCTGGCGCTTGGAATGACGAACAAAACGATTATCGCACAAATGCTGTGCGAAGTAGGAATGGTCAGCGTTGCCAGCTTTATTGCTGCAATTCTTGCAGGTGGACCTGTCAGTGAATGGGTTGGAAAACTCATTTTAGGCCAAGTCAATAGTAGCCTTGGCACGCAACTGGCGAATGAAGCGAAATCAGCAAACCTTGGTGGTGGAGCAGCCGTGGACGGCTTCAACAAGACATTAACAGAATTATCGGTGACAGTATCCAATATGGATAAAGCAACGGTTGTTGGACTTGGTCTTGTAGTCATTATCATTGCAGTTCTCTTAGGAAGTGCGTTTATTTTACAAAAATCTCCGAAGAGTTTATTGCAAGATACGGAATAAAAATGCAAGGGTCTAGTCGCAAGACCAATTGATTGATATAATAGCGAAAAAGAGGTGATGGTTTTGAATTTATTAGTCGTTGAAGATGAAGGAGCGATTCGCGAAGGTGTTCGCGAATATTTAACAGAGCAAGGATTTCATGTGTTTGAAGCAGAAGATGGAGTAGAGGCGCTTGAAGTATTTGAAAAAGAGTCGATTGATTTAATCTTATTGGATATTATGATGCCTCGAAAAAATGGCTTTGAAGTGTTAGAAGAGGTACGAAAAACAAGTAAAGTTCCTATTCTAATGCTAACGGCCCTTCATGACGAAGAGACACAGGTGAGAACGTTCGAACTGCTCGTTGATGGATTTATTCAAAAACCTTTTTCACTCGTCGTTTTGCATAAGCAGATTGAAGCCGTATTGAAGCGTCACTACGGAGAAATGAATGTGTGGAACTATGAGTCTACGAGTGTGAATTTTACCAGTTTTGAAGCCAGAGTAAATGGGCAAATCGTGGAAGTTACCGCAAAGGAACTGGCGATTTTAAAACTGCTCGTGGAACATCAAGGACAAGTGTTGAGTCGTGCTCAAATTTTAGATCACGTGTGGGCAGCTCATGAAGATCCACCATTTGACCGTGTTGTGGATGTGTATATCAAGCAATTGCGAAAAAAACTATTGATGGATTGTATCGTGACCGTTAAAAATGTCGGATACAAGTTGGAGTTAAGATGAGAAAATTAAAACTGTTTCCTAAGATTTTTATTTATACATTAAGCATTCTAGGTACGCTAGTGGCAATTGCGCATCTGTTTTTATATTTTGCTTTTCCGCACTTTTATTTGCAGGAACGTCAGCAAGAATTGAGTCAAAAAGCGGATGTGTTAGTGGAAAGTTTATCCAAAGTCGATGAACAAGAAGCAGCGTCTGCCTTGCAACTGTATGCTAAAAACGAAGGGATTACAGCTTACTTAAGAAAAGAATCGAATGGGGAAAACTTACAGCTCGGAAGTGAGTTAGCCATTGATGAGAATAGTGACCAGAACTCAGTGATTATCGAGGATAGACAAGTCACTACAAAAGATGGCAAACAAATGCAACTGCAGGTTGTTACGACAACCGAATCAGTGAAACAGGCAACCAAGGTCACCTTCCGTTATTTACCATTATCGCTCGCCATTTCGATCTTTACAGCAGTGATTTTCTCGTATATATATGCTAGAAAATTATCGAAACCTCTGATGCAAATGTCCAGAGTAACCAAGAAGATGATGGAATTGGATAGAGATGCACGGTTTGTAAATCCAAGAGCCGATGAAATTGGACAGATGGAGATGCAAATTAATGAGTTATACGAGCATCTACTATCCGTCATCGATGAACTGGAAGAGAAGAATCAGAAGATGATTCAGTTGGAAAAAACAAAGGTGGATTTCTTGCGAAGCGCTTCTCACGAGTTGAAGACGCCATTAGCAGGTCTGCGTATTTTATTAGAGAATATGAGCCTCAATGTTGGTAAATATAAGGACCGTGATAAGTACTTGGAAGAGTCGATTGCCAAAGTCGACCAGATGTCTGTACTCGTTCAGGAAATTCTGGCGCTGTCTAAATTACAAGAAGAAACTCTAACAAAAGAAGAAATAGCATTAGACAAAGTTCTTCCAGAGTGGAACAGAGAATTCCAGTTATTATTACAAGAAAAAGGACTAGTGCTTGAAGAAAGCATCGAACCATTCACGATTGAAGCGAGTCCAATCGCCTTTCGAAATGTATGGAATAACTTATTGATGAATGCCATTAAACACTCATCAAAAGAAGGCGTCATTCGAGTGGAATTAAAGGATCAGGTATTGACGATTGAAAATCCATGTATACCTCTCACAAAAGAACAAATTGAAACGGCATTTTCACTCTTGCCTTCTTCTAAAGGAACGACTGGCGGAGGAAATGGAGTAGGACTTTATAGTGTTCATCAGCTGCTCGAACGTGAACAAATAGAACACCGCTTCTTTGCAACGTCAGAAGGTATGTGCTTTGAGATGAATTTTAAAGATAACACTTAAAAGAATGGGTTACCACATGTGGTAACCCGTTCTTTTTTATTGGTTCTATAATTTTTAGGGTTGATGGAAATTTTCCACCAACCCTATTTTAGT
>CAUVJW010000039.1:0-10503 GCA_963552295.1 uncultured Streptococcus sp.
CCCCACCGGCAGTCCCACCAGGAGAACCTCCGATAAGCATTTGAATACAATAAAGCAACAGGCTCGTTGGATGAGCGGTCGTATAATCGATTGTCGCAAATCCAGCCGTTCTCATCGTTACCGTTTGGAAGAAGCTCACAAGCACCTTATCGAAGAAAGAAAGATTTGCAATCGTGTTTGGATTATTCCATTCGGTAATCATCGTTAATACCGTTCCACCAAGTAGAATAATCCCCGTCAACCAAAGGACAATCTTCGTATGATACTGCAATCGTCTGTAAAATGATTTACGCTTTTTACTCTTGGTTGATTTTCGCATTTCAAGGTAGCTACGTTTGAAATCAAACCAAACGGAGAACCCGATTCCCCCAAGAATGATGAGAGCTGCAACTACTAATGTTAAAAATGGATCCGTCGCATAGTTAATCAGACTATTAGACCCTAAGTTATCAAATCCCGCATTACAAAATGCAGAAATTGCAAAGAAGAATGCAGTGAAAATCCCCTTTGCTGTTCCTAGTTCTGGAACAAAGCGGAAGGATAAAATAACCGCTGCAATGAATTCAATAAAGAATGTATATTTAAAAATCGTTGTTAAATACTTTTTGAAATCTTGACCATCCTCACGGTTCAAACTATCTTGCAAGGCTAATTTATCGACTAATGACATCTTCTTCCCAGCATCATAGAGGAAAAAGGCAATAATACTCATTAATCCTAATCCACCGATTTGCATTAAAATCATACAAATCACTTGTCCAAAAGTATTGTACGTCTCGGCTACTGGTTGCGTAGAAAGTCCTGTAACACATACCATCGATACAGTTGTAAACAAGTGGTCAAAATACGAAGCCTTTGACGTCGCGATTTGCGAAATCGGTAAGCTTAACAGGAATGACCCCACCAAAATCACAATCGCAAAACTGGATGCAATTCTTTTCGGAATCGAGTCCTTAAATAAGAAACGAATCATCTTCGTCCCTCCTGTCCTAATCAAAAATAATGTGCCCAAAATAAAAAGAGCAGAATATATCGATATTCTACTCTTCCTATCGGTTAATTACAACCGTTACTATTTCTGTTTAATCTGTTGGAAAATTATTCCACCACTTTATATTCTTTCGTTTCACCAAAAAACTCATCATATAGCGCACGGATGGCTTTCTTTTCGTATTGGTCTAAAATACCAAACATCATTGAAACCTCAGATACCCCTTGGTTATATAATTCGATATTGATTTGAGTACGAGCAAGCGTTGAAGCCACACGAGCCGTTGTACCGACCATGTTGACCATCCCTTCCCCTACAAGCATGATTAGGCAGAGACCACGCATATAGTGCGCATCATCCACGTCTAATTCCGCATAGAAACGTTCCACAATCGCATCGAGTTGCTCGTCAGTAGCATCTTCCCCACGGATAATAATTGTCGCATCATCAATCCCTGTTGGAATATGTTCGATGGAAATCCCTTCTTCTTCAAAAATTGTCAATACTTTACGAAGGAAACCAATCTCATGGTTCATCAAGTATTTCTTCACGTAAATACTTACGAAACCTGGTGAACTTGCAATACCAGAAATAACATTTGGAGAAGTGACCTTCCCTTTCATAATATAAGTTCCGCTTGCTTCTGGGTTATTCGTATTGCACACGTGCACTGGAATTCCTTTTTTGATAGAAGGCAGAAGCGCTTCTGTATGGAATACTGAGAATCCTGCATAAGATAACTCACGCATTTCTGTATAAGACAACACGTCGATGGCCAGTGGTTTATGCACGATTTTAGGACTCGCTACATAGATGGCATCTACGTCTGTAAAGTTCTCGTACTCTTCTGCGTTCACGGCATTAGCTAAAATCGAACCAGTAATGTCAGATCCGCCACGTGAGAATGTTACGACATTGCCTTCTTTTGTCACCCCGTAGAATCCTGGGAAGATAATCACTTCATTTGTTAATTGTAAGTACTCTAATTCATGATAGCTTTCTTCTAAAATACGAGCTTCTCCTGGAGTGTCGCTCACCCAAAGTTTGGCTTCGCGTGGCCCTACGTATTTCGCAGCAAGACCTTCTTGGTTGAAGTAAGACGCAATTAGACGCGCATTTAAGTCTTCCCCGCTTGCTTTATAAGCATCCATTAAATAGTCAGGAGCTAGGTCGTTTCTTTCTTTTAAGTTTTTAAAATGAATACGAACGAGTTCAAATACTTCTGGTTTTAATTCTAATTCATCACAAATTTCTTTATAACGCACTAAGATTTTCTTTAAGACTTCTTCATCATAATTCCCTTCAATATGAGAAGTTGCTAATTGGATGAGAAGGTCTGTTACTTTTTCATCGTCTGATGTGCGTTTTCCTGGGGCTGAAACCACCACGATTTTACGTTTTTCATCAGATTTTACGATATTAAAGACCTTTCTTAATTGAGTGGCATTTGCTAAAGAGCTTCCACCAAATTTGATTACTTTCATATGACACTTCCTTATTTTTTCAATGGTACTAGACTACCAAATTAATGAAAAGAACGCAACACATTTCCACTAATCGAATACATTTGTCCGCGAAACAAAAACAGTCTCGAAAACTTGTATTTATTTGTAGAGTTTGTTAGGCTTAAGAAAAATAATTAAAGGAGGTCACATCATGTCAAAAATGTTGCATACTTGTGTCCGTGTTCAAAATCTAGAAGAAAGCATTCGTTTCTACGAAGAAGCATTTGGTTTTAAAGAAACTCACAGAAAAGACTTCCCAGAACACAAATTCACAATCGTTTACTTAGCATTCGAAGGTGACGATTACGAATTAGAACTAACATATAACTATGGCCACGGCCCTTATGAAATCGGCGACGGATATGGTCATATCGCGATCAGCGCTAAAGACTTAGAAGGACTTCACGCTGAACACGTTGCTAAAGGCTACGACGTTACAGAATTAAAAGGTTTACCAGGACATCCTGCAAACTACTATTTCGTAAAAGACTTAGATGGCTACAAAATCGAAGTAATCCGCGAAAAATAGTTCATACATGACATTCCACACACCCTCTGCTATAATGTATTCTATGCGATGAGGCGACACGCAGTACATTAGAGACTGCGAGTTATGTGGAACAGGAGTGCTTTGGCACACTACCGGATGTAGCTGTTTGTAGTTCGTGATGTGAACACGACCTACTCATCTGAAAAGATGCCACGCTAAGACTAGGAGTTCCTAGTCTTTTTTTATAGTGAAATTATGATACAATAGCAATGAAAATTATTAGACATAGAAAGAGGAAGATTCATGAAACAATGTCCATTCTGTCATGAGATGATTGACGAACAAGAAACACTCTGCCCTTACTGTGGAACAGTGCAAGACGAACTCTCACAACCGGTGTCGATTGAACCAAACGAAGGTGTTCAAACCGACCTTTTAGACGAAAATAACGAACCTACTCCATCGTTTACAACGAAAGTAGAAACAAGTATCCCAGAAGAAGACAATAACCGTAGCTCACAAGAAAACCGTGTGAAGAATAATCGCCTAGCCTATGCTGGTGCATGGAATAAATTCAAACGCTTCTTCACATTTTTTGGAGAACGTTTAGTCCAACCGACAAACCACTATTCACGTAAGCGTCAATATAGCCGTACTTACGGATACGCCTTAATTATTTTGGCAACAGTGATGTCTGCATTCGTGACAACTCACTTAATTCATTCACTGATTGGTCAATACCAATTATTCGCTGACATTTCAATCTTACCTAGCTTAACAAGCACACCAAACTACATTTGGATGTTCATTCGCTTCATCCTCTTCTACGCGGTGTTCTACCTTGGGTTCCCAAGCGTATCGTATGGATTGAAACATGTCTTCCAAAAACGTCAACACGTATTTAACTACTGGTTGACACAATACGAAGGTATGAACGTTTTAGCCATTGTCTTACTTGCCGTTGCAACAGTCATGACCTTCATCAGTCCAGTATGGTTATTCGTTGGAATCTTGATTGTATTCTTCGCGCATATCCTACTCTACATCGTGACATTTACGTCTTCGATGTTTAAGAGCTCCACAGAATCAACGATCGATCCAATTTACTTATCACTCATTGGTTTAGTCGTACAACTGATTATCACAATTAGCTTACTCTTAATCTTATTCTAAAATGCAAAGAGAAAACCCTGACCAGCGATGGTCAGGGTTATTTATTTCTAAAATTTTATTTGAAAGAATTATTCTGAGAATTCTACAGTTACCTTTGCTTCAGAATCCATTGATGAAAATAATGTTTTATAATAATTGATTGCAGATTCTTTAATTTCACTCTTAAATTTATCTAAATACTCTGCTTGTTTATCACTAGAAAGTTGGTTAGTGACCAATTTCCCAGTATCAATATCTTCTGTAGTTCCACTTAATAACTCTCCATGACTATCATATAAATCATAAGGATTATCTTTTGAAAGTTCAACACCAATTACTTCCAATTTTGGAACAATAACCTTATATTCTTTTTCGCTTATTTGTTCAACCTTTACACTACTTTTAATTCCAAATTTAGCGTTATAATTTAAAATTACTAATGCTGCTTTTTTAGAGAACGGCACATCAAACCCAAAAACTTGAGTTGTTTTTGTTTCAGAAATAATTTCATTAATTCCCGCATTCAAAAATACAACTTCATTCACTTTTTCAATACTTTCGATATTAATTGACGTTTTGACTTCTGATTTTTGTTCCTTAGGTAAGAAAAATAGCACTCCAATAGCCATAATAGCTATTAATATCACATTCAATAGAACACTAAACTTATTAAATTTCTTCTTTATATTTGTACTTCTCAATTTACATACCTCCATTATATTTTGCTTTTCTAAAAGAAACTTCTCTTTTAATAGCATATGTAAATTTTACACACTCTAAAAATAACAGTCAACAGAATATATCTTATCGTCTAAAAATATTATATCCCAAAAAATGTAAAATAAATTTGTTGTATCTTATTCTAAATTAGAAACACAAAACCCTGACCAGCAACGGCCAGGGTTATTTTTTAACTATTTTTTGAACAGCAATCCAATGAGTTGTCCTATGAGACTGACAACTGCATACATCAGAATATAAATGGCCGCAGAGTCATTTAGTAAAAAGAGATTCGGAATCCATAAGAGACCTATCACAATCGGGAAATACCAATAATATCCAAACTTTACTGAAAACAGCATCGAAACCACAAAGACGATGACCGGAATTCCAATCAATAGTAAGAACATTGCACTTCCTGTATCTTGAATCAGAAATACAGGAATTAAATAATAGAGTAAAGCAACAACAACGTACACCAGTAACTGTCTATACTTGGATGCCATCATGACCCCTCCTCTATTGATTCTATTTTCTATCCCCAGTATACCATATCCCATTTAAAATCGAGTGCTATGTTGAGCACTAAAAAAGCATGAAACAAATTTGTCCCATGCTTATGACTTACTCTTTAGTTTTGTGAGAAGAGATTTTTGATGGCATCAAAAATCGATTGGAAGAATTGGGCGATCTTATCGAGCCATCCTTCGTTTTTGGCTTGTTCGACTAAGCTGTTAATCTTTTCGCTAACTGATTTTGACAAGCTATTTAATTGCTCTAATACTTGTTTGGAATCAATCGCACTTGTGTTTTGATAGTTTTGCGCAAAAGCGACTAGTGCATTAATTTGGTCTTGGGAAATCACATTTTGTAATGAGTTGTTCTTCAAAGCATCGTTAATAATGCGTTCGATATCTTCTTTTGTCGCTAATTGTCCTTGCTTTTGTTTAAGTTCCGCAAGTTCTTTCTTGATTTCAATCATCGCTTTATCGAGTTTTGAAGAATCGAAACCTTTAGCGTTCGCATTTTCTTGCGCGATTTTATTCGTTACTTCTAACTCTTGTTGCGCGACTTCAGTACGTTTGGCATCCAGTTGTACTCCGTTGGCTTCAAAGGCTTTATACACCCCTGTTAAGGCGGATTCACCGGTTACTTTCGATACGGCTGCAACTTCGATTTCGGCATCCGTTACACCTGCCGTAATCGCCGCATTGGCATATTGCTCGGCAG
The DNA here is from genome assembly GCA_963552295.1 of uncultured Streptococcus sp. Taxonomy (GTDB): domain Bacteria; phylum Bacillota; class Bacilli; order Lactobacillales; family Aerococcaceae; genus Granulicatella. Next base: position 6,089 of record CAUVJW010000039.1, read on the forward strand.
TGACCACTGTGATGTTTTCAGGCGTCTTGATTTTCACCTTTACACCTGTGCCTTTATCCGTCTTTTGAACCATCACAGATGAAATCATGACAGACGTATTCCCGTCACCACTTCCAAGATATTTGATTAAATCTTGTCCAGTAGCCGTTTCGGTTAATACGGTGTTTGAATCTTTAATGCCTAATAATTCTGATGTTTGTTTTATTTGCGCTTCACTGAGTCCACCACCATAGACCACGGTTGGTTTTCCCCATTTTTCATTGACTGTCGTTGTATCGATGGCATATGCATTCTTCATGGATAATCCCATCAAAGCAAGAACAATTGCGGTTGCTTTCATCCATTTCTTCATGAATGAACCTCCTTTGTTTTAAATCGTAACTTACTCGTTACACCTATAGTATACAAAAAGAACTTTAAGAAAAAAATGTACTTTCCTTAAAGTTCTTTATTTATTTGTTTAAGAAATGGTTAACGTCGACGTGCAAATGCCTTCATTGTTGTTGGTGAGAAAAGCATGATGATTGGATAAATTTCCAAACGTCCTGCAATCATCCCAATCGCAAGTACAAAAGTATTGAAATCAGAATACATTGAGAAGTTGCTTGTAGGTCCTACTTGACCAAGCCCCGGCCCGATGTTGTTAAAGGTTGCGGCCACACTTGAGAAGGCTGTTGTAAAATCGCCTGCTTCAAATGACACACATAGTAATAACACAAGGAAGAACAGTACATACACGATTAGGTAGTTGGCAATACTCTTCTCCATCTTATTATCGATTGGTTTTCCATTCATCGTTGGAACAAACACACGACGCGGTTGACCCATGCGTTTTAATTCGGCAATGGCACTCTTGAAGTACACGATAACACGAGAGACTTTAATCCCCCCGGCTGTTGACCCTGCACATCCCCCGATAAACATCAGTAGTAAAAGAAGCACATGTGGGAACAATCCCCAGAGTCCAAAGTCGACCGTTGAATAACCGGTTGTCGTAATAATCGACGATACCGTGAAGAACACACTACGAATTGGAACGCCTAAAGCCGATTGCGTAATCGATAATACGGTGAAAATAATCATCGTAAAGCCAAGGACGATTCCAACATAGGTACGCATTTCTTCGTCTTTAATCACGTCTTTCACAGCGCCTAGAAGAATGAAGTAATATAAGTTAAAGTTGATCCCAAAAAGCATCATCCCTACCCCGATAATCCATTCCACGGCTGCTGCGTTAGCGTAAATACTAAATCCGGCATTATTAATCCCGAAACCACCTGTCCCTGCTGTACCAAACGATAGTAGCAAGGCATCAAAAAGTGGCACTTGGAAGACGACTAAGATAATCGTCAATACGGCTGTCATCGCTAAATAAATCATATATAAGATTTGTGCCGTATGGGCTAATTTCGATACGAGTTTTCCAAACACAGGACCTGGAACTTCCGCACGCATTAGCTGCACGGATTCAGAACCATGACTTGGAAGAATCGCAAGTGCGAATACCAGTACCCCCATCCCACCGACTAAGTGAGTGAAGCTTCTCCAAAATAATGAAGAATGTGCGAGCACGGATAGGTCTGGAATAATACTTGAACCGGTCGTCGTTAATCCACTTGCCGTTTCAAAGAAGGCATCCACTACATTTGGGATTTCTCCTGTGAAGACAAATGGCAACCCACCAAAGAACGAGAGTAAAATCCAGCTTAAGGCTACGGTTACGACCCCGTCACGCGCCATGATTTTTAGTGGCTCTGGCTTTTTAAAGCTTAAGAGAAGCCCAATCACAAGTAGTAGCAGAATCGTTCCAGCATAAGCCAGTTTTTGAGTCAATGACTCATGATAAATAAAGCTAACAATCAGTGGTAAGGCTAAGAGCGCCGCTTCAACTTGAAGCATTTTTCCCACGAAATAGCGAACTGTTTTGATATTCATTCAGACACCTCTATTCCAAAATGTCGTTAATGTCATCAAAGTCTTTTTCCGTTGTAACGACGATTACTTTATCAAATGGCTCGATTGTGTCACTACCAGCTGGATAAATCAGTTGTTCCCCACGCACGATAAACGCAATCAAGAGGTTTGATTTTGTCTTCAATTCTGATAAAGGAATGCCGCAAATCCCACTATTCTTTTGAACGCGGAATTGAAGTGCTTCAACTTGGTTATCCGCTAAACGGTATAACGCTTCGACATTAGATCCTTGTGTGTTCGAACGTGAACGCACGAATTGGATAATTTCGTTCGCAACGATACGTTTTGGCGTCACGACTGATTGATTATCAAAGCCTTTAAACACTTTAAGAAGTGCTGGACGGCTCATCTTCGTAATAATCTTTGGTACACCTTGTTGTTTCGCATACGCTGAAAGAATTAAGTTTTCTTCGTCAATCCCTGTCATTGATACAAACACATCATATTCTGTAATACGTTGTTCTTCTAATACATCGTGGTCTGTTCCATCGGCATGAATGATGGTTGAATGTGGGAACGCATAGCTTAAAGTTTCACAGCGTTCTTCATTGACTTCGATGACTTTGGTGTTGATTTTTGTTTGTTTCAACATATTGAGTAAGTAATAAGTAATACGTCCACCACCGACAATCGTAGCAGAAGACACACTCTTCTTTTCTTGACCTGTTAATTTTAAGAAATTGCGAAGGTCTGGATACGCCCCTGTAATAAATACATGGTCTCCTTCTTCAAGTGTTGAATCCCCATCTGGAATGAAGCTTTGATCATTACGGTGAATCACACAGATTAAGATAGATTCAAATCGATTACGCACTTCTTTTAGAGTCAATCCTGCAAGAGCGGAACCTTCGTTGATTTCTAATTCGAGTAAACTTACACGATTCCCAACGAAATTTTCTACACTTAATGCAGAAGGATAATTAAAGTTATTGGCGATATCACGAGCCGTAGAAAGCTCTGGGTTAATTAGCAATGAAATCCCTAGACTTTCACGAACGAGTTGTAATTGTTGTGAATACTCAGGGTTACGCACACGCGCAACAGTGTATTCCGCCCCAATTTTCTTCGCAAGAATAGATGCAATAATATTAATTTCATCCATTTCCGTTACAGAAATAAAGATGTCACAGTTCTCCACTCCTGCTTCCACAAGAATGTCGTAGCTGGCACCATTTCCGCAAATCCCCATAATATCGAATTTATTTAATAGTCGATCGATTAAATCTTGGTTTTTATCAATCAATACAATGTCATTTTCTTCTGTCGAGAGCTCCTGGCAAATCACTTCGCCGACTTTTCCCCCACCGACAACAACAATTTTCATTTTGTTTCCTCCAGATTGAAAAATCTTATACCTTCCTATTTTACCTTTCTGGTGCGAAAAGGTCAAAGTTTATCTTGTTTTCTAAAGGGGCAAAGCATGTTACACTAAGGTTCGGAGGTCATTATGAACGAACACGAATTACAAAACTTAACCGAGGAGATTTCGCGTACGTCTTTTCACCGAGAATTCACGCATAAAATCACCTATAACAAACGCCTACGTTCCAGCGGAGGTCGCTATTTGCTCCAGACGGGAAATATCGAGATTAATCCCCTTGTCGAACAAGAACTGGGGCTTGAAGCGCTCATTGGCGTCATTAAACATGAACTCTGTCATTATCACTTGCATCAAACAGGTGGTGGTTATCGTCACAGAGATGCTGACTTTAAACGTCTGCTTCATCAAGTAGGCGGAAGTCGCTTTGTCGAACGCATGAATGAGCCGAATTTCCTGTATGAATGTACGGCGTGCCATCACCGCTACCCTAGAATGCGCAAGATGAATACGAATCGCTATGTATGTGGAAAATGTCGTGGAAAATTAATCCTTTTAGATTGAAATTCCTCCAAACATTTGATAAACTGAAATAGTTCTGCGGTCGTGGCGGAATGGCAGACGCGCTGTCTTGAGGGGGCAGTGGGTGTATACCTGTGCGGGTTCAAGTCCCGCCGGCCGCATAAACAAAACGAAATACGCTAGATGGATATCCATCTAGCGTATTTTTGTGCATGTAAATTAAAATGAGTTTGTGAAGTGAGTGCTTTTGCTCACATCCTGTGTAGTTGAACTCGGGCTCACAGGACTGACGTCCACTTCCTGATATGTCCGCACGACTTTTTTCAAAGTCCCTTGCGGCATATCAGTCCAGTGATTCAGTCCTGAGCGTTCGCCCTCGTATCCTGATGTTACCTCATCGTCACAAACTCCTCAGATCCCGTAGGATGAATCGCGACGGTTGCGTCGAAGTCGGCTTTGGTTGCGCACATTTTAATGGCTACAGCATAGCCTTGAATCATTTCGTCAACACCGTATCCAATTCCGTGGAGTCCGACTACTTTTTCATCTGCTCCTGCTGTGATGAGTTTGAAGAGCGCTTGTTGGCGATGGCTTGTCACGG